>NZ_BAAFHE010000006.1:0-69212 GCF_054665075.1 Acidisoma sp. 7E03 | reverse complement strand
GCCCCCCCCCGACCAGCCCATGCATCATCATGGCAGCCGGGGGCTGAACGCCTATCTCGACAAGCTGCACCAGGACCTCAAGATCACCGCGGACGAAGAACCGCTGTGGGTCAAATTCGCCTCTACGATGCGCGACAATGCTGCTCAGCTCGGGGACGCCTACCGTGCCCGCCGCGACAAGCTGCCGACGATGACCGCGCTGGACGACATGAACTCCTTCATCGACGTCGAGCAGATGCGGCTCGACGGCATGAAGAGGAGTTCGGCCGCCTTCGCCGATCTCTACAAGGCGATGCCGCCCGACCAGCAGAAGGTGGCCGACAAGGTCTTCCTGGCCGATATGCCGGGCGGCCCGCACAAGGGCCACAAGCGGCCGGCGAAAGCGGCAGAGCAAAGCGGCGATGCCTCGCCCGCTCCGGCCGCCGGCAGCTCCAGCCAGTAACGCGGCGGCAGGCCGCTGTCCCGCCGCGCAACGGGCGGGCAGCGGCCGTGCGACCGTTTCTGTTGCGCCGCGGGTCCGCTGCGTCTATAGGGCGCGCTTTCCGCGCTTCCGGTCGTCATCGGCGGCGCCGACAGGAACGGAAACCATGAAGCCGAACATCCACCCGGACTACCACGAGATCACCATCATCATGACCGATGGCACGGAGTACAAGACCCGCTCCTGCTACGGCAGCGCGGGTGAAACGCTCCGCCTCGACATCGACCCGAAGTCGCATCCGGCCTGGACGGGCCAGCAGCGCATCATCGACACGGGCGGCCAGATCGCGAAGTTCAACAAGAAGTTCGCCGGCATCGGCATGCGCAAGGGCTGATTGCCCAGAGCCCCGTCGCTCGAAAATTTTCACGAAATTGGGAAGGCCGCTTCTTGAAAAAGAGGCGGCCTTTTTCCATTTTAGTGTTGTCGGGGTGCCCTGAAGGGGCCCGGACGCAATGGGGACCGGCCCGCATGGGGGGTCCCGCGACAGACCTTGCTTTGACAGGAGGTTTTTATGACCCGCGACTTTACGCCCCTTTTCCGTACCGCCATCGGTTTCGATCGTCTTGCGCAGATGGTCGAGGGACTGCAGGAGGCGGCGCCTGCCACCTTCCCGCCCTACAACATCGAAAAGACCGGTGACGACACCTACCGGGTGACCCTCGCGGTCGCCGGTTTCGCGCCCGAGGACATCGAGATCACCGTGCGCGACAATACCCTCGTCGTGGCCGGCCGCGTTCAGCAGGCCGCCAATGACGCGGTCGCCACCCTCTACCGCGGCATTGCTGGCCGCTCGTTCGAGCGCCGTTTTGCGCTGGCCGACCACATCGTGGTGGAGGACGCCAACCTCGTGAACGGCCTGCTCCATATCGGCCTCAAGCGCATCGTGCCCGAGGCCCTGAAGCCGCGCCGCATCGCGATTGGCACTGGCCAGGACAGCCAGAAGGTGATCACCGCGGAAGCCGAGACGCCTGCGCAGGCTCAGGCTGCGTAACCGCGCCAAGATCGGACGTCGAGGGAAGGGCCGGGTGACCGGCCCTTTTCTTTTGCCCGCTCTGCGCACAGGGGGTGGCCTCACGCGGGGTTGACCCTATTTCCCGTCATGAACAACCGCCTTCATCGCTCCGGCCATCGACCGCGGGCCTGCTGGAAGGTTAAGGGTTGGCGGGAAAGAGGGAGGATAAAGGGCTGACCAAGCTGCGCTTTCATCGCCTGCAGTCGCTGCCCCATGCGCTCTGGGCTTCAGGCGCGCTGGTGACGGTGATGCTCGCAAGTCCCACCCGCGCCGCCGACCCCCAGCCCTACCAGGTCACCTTCGTGAAGACCGGCGATGCCGAGATCGACACGCTCGCGAAGCAGACCTCCAACCTCGAAACGCTCCGTACCAAGGCGCCGGCAGGGCCCTTCGCTCTGGTGCTGCGCGCCCGCAGCGACATCGACCGCCTGCAGACCGTGCTCAACAGCGCCGGCTATTACGACGGTACGGTGAGCATCACGATCGACGGCAAGTCGCTCGACGATCCGACGCTGCCGCAGATCATCGCCCATGCCTCGGCGGCGACCCCCATTCCCGTGGTGGTGGCGATGACCCGAGGCCCGCTCTTCCATCTCGGCAAGGTCGAGGTGAAAGGAACGGTGCCCCAGGATGCGATGGCGCAGTTCCGTCTCGAAAGCGGCGAACCGGCACGGGCCGCGGAGGTCATCGCCGCCGGCGCGCGCCTGCAAAGCGCGCTGCTCGACGAGGGCTATGCCTTCGCCAAGGTCAGCACCCCGACCGCCTTCGAGAATCCGGCACAGCATACGATCGACGTGACCTATACGGTGACGACCGGACCGCGCGTGGATATCGGGCCCGTCACCGTGGAAGGGCTCAAGAACGTTCACCCCGGCTTCGTGCGGAAGGAGATTTCGCTCAAACCCGGCGAGCAATACAGCCCGAGCAAGATCGAATCCGAACGCCAGACGCTGGCCGGCCTGCACGTCTTCTCCTCCGTGCAGGTGAAGACGGGCGAGACGCTCGGTCCGGACGGTCGGCTGCCCGTCACCTTCATCGTCACCGAAGGCCCGCCGCGCACGGTGAGCTTCACCGCCGGCTACGCGACGGATACCGGCGGGACGGTCGGCGCGAGCTGGACGCACTACAACCTGTTCGGAAACGGGGAGCAGCTCAATCTGAGCGCCGCCGCGACCGGTCTCGGAGGATCGAGCACGAACGGCCTCGGCTACAATGTCGGGGCGACCTATACCCTGCCCGCCTTCTTCCGCCGCGACCAGAGCCTGAGCTTCAACATCGGCGCCCTGAAGCAAAACCTGGACGCCTATGATCAGACGGCGGAACTGGCCGGCACGACCCTGACCCGCAAGCTCGACAAGCATTGGAGTGCCAGCATCGGCTTGTCCGGCATCATCGAGCAGGTGACGCAGGAAGGGGTGACGACCGACTACACGCTGGTGCAGCTGCCGCTGACGCTGAAATACGACAGCACGAATTCGCTGTTCGATCCGACGAAGGGCATTCGCGCGAGCGCCATCATCACACCCACGGAATCGCTCCGCAATCCGACAACCTTCTTCACGATCATGCAGCTCTCCGGCTCGACCTATCTCGATCTCACCGGCGGCGGCCGCAGCATCATCGCGCTGCGCGGGCTGGTGGGCTCGGTGCAGGGCGCGTCAACCTTCCAGCTGCCACCGGATCAGCGCTTCTACGCCGGCGGCACCAATACCATCCGCGGCTATTCCTATCAGTCGGTCGGGCCGCAATTCGCCGACGGCAACCCGATCGGCGGCACGGCCATCGACGCCGGCACGATCGAATACCGCCAGCGCATCGGAAAGAGTTTCGGCACCGCCGTCTTTGTCGATGCCGGGCAGGTCAGCTCCTCCTCCGCCCCCTTCGAGGGTAGCGTGAAGGTCGGCGCCGGCTTGGGCGTGCGCTACTACACGGCGATCGGGCCGATCCGCGTCGATTTCGCGGTGCCGCTGGTGCACCAGGCCAATAGCGGCAATTTCCAGTTCTACATCGGCATCGGGCAGGCCTTCTGATGCGGATCCTGCGGACAAGCGCCAAGTGGCTCGGGATCGCGCTCGGCGTGATCCTGCTGCTGATGATTCTTTTAGTGGGCGGCGTCGCGGTTGCCATCAACACAGCGGCGGGGCAGCGGCAGATCGTGACCCTGGTCAACCGCTATCTGGGGGACACCCTCCATGTCGCGGGCCTGTCCGGCACGGTGCCCACCGATCTACGGTTGGCAGAAGTGGATCTCCGTGACCGGGACGGGAGCTGGGCGACGCTCTCCGGTCTCGCTTTGAGACTGAGGCTTCTGCCGCTGCTGCACGGCAAGCTCGTGATCGACGAGGTGCACGCCGACAAGATTGCGCTGCTCCGCCAGCCCTTGCCCGCGCCGCAGGCGAAGCCCGCGCCTTCCTCGGCACCGATCCGAGCGGAAATACCCGGGCTGCCCGTCCAGGTCTTCTTGCACGCCCTCACCCTGCCGCAGGCCGTCGCCACGGCGGCCTTCACCGGCACGGCCCCGGTCGCCCTCGCGCTTCAAGGCTCCGCCGAGGTAACGGGCGAGAACCAGGGCCACCTCTCTCTCTCCATCCGCAGCCTACTCTCCCCCGGCAGCTATACGGCACGCGCCGCACTCTCCGGCCAGAACCTCCATGCCACGGTGACGCTGGACGAGCCGGCCAAGGGCATGATCGCGACGGTCGCCGGGCTGCCCGCGCTCGGCGCACTGCATCTGAACCTCACCCTGGACGGGCCGCAAACCGCCTCGCAGCTGAAGCTCGACCTGGCGGCCGGCGCACTCAGCGCCCACGCCGCCGGCACCATCGACATTCCCGGCGAAGCGGCCCAGCTCAGCCTCGACGCTCATGCGCCGGCGATGAGCCCGGCACCCGGCATCGCCTGGAAGAAGATCGATGTCGCTTTGGCCGTGGATGGCCCCTTCGCCCGGCCAGCCGCGAACGGCCATGTCGATATCGAGGGCCTCGCCGCCCAGGGCTCGACGCTGGATCGGCTCACCGCCAAGATTCGTGGTGACCGGCAGCAGGTCGCGCTCGATGCCGAGTTGGCCGGCATCAACGCGCCGGGCCTGCCGGGCGGCCTGCTCGGCATGACACCGGTCACCGTCACCGCGACCGCCGGGATCGCAGCGCCGGACTTGCCGGTGCATCTGACGGTCAGCCATCCGCTGGCCCATCTCGTGCTGGACGGCACGCTGAAGCCGGATCAGGCGGCGCATTTCACCCTCGATCTGCCGAATCTCGCACCGCTGGCCGCGATCGGCCATCAGGACATCGCAGGCCAAGCCACGATCAACGGGCAAGCGCATAGAACCGCGGAGGGCCAGCAGATGGCGGCCCAGTTGGCCGCCGACATCCATCTGACGAAAGCCCTGCCCCAGGCGATGGCCCTGACCGGGGGTGAGGTCAAGCTCACGGCCGATGCCGCGATGGCAGGCAAGACCGCGACGATCAAGGCGCTGACCGTGAAAGGCGCCCATCTCGACCTCGCCGCCCATGGCAGCCTGGAGACCACGACCGAGACCTTGGCCCTGGACTGGCAGCTGGCGCTGAGCCGCATCGCGGACCTCGTGCCCCAGGCGACCGGTTCGGTGACGATGACCGGCCACGCGGCTGGGACGATGAAGGATCTCGCTCTGCAGACGGAAGTGACGGGCACGCTCGGCACCACCGAGGGCGGCAAGGCGGTCGCGGAACTATCGGGCCCGGTCGATCTCAAGGTCGACGCGACTGGCCTGCCCAACACGCCGAAGGCGCAGATCACCCTGACCGGTCGCCCCGCGGGCGCGCCGGCCGACATCGCCATTCAAGCCACGCGCGGCGCTGACGGCGCCATCACCGCCACCATCCAGAAGCTCTCTTGGAAGAGCCTGTCCGGCCAGGGTGCCATCGCACTCGCCCCCGGCGCGCCGCTGCCCACCGGGACCGTCTCCATCACCCTCAAGCGCCTTGCGGACTTCCGCTTCCTGATCGGACAGCCTCTGGCCGGCAGCCTGTCTCTCGCGCTGCAGGCGCCCGCGGGCCAAGCGGCGCATCTCGACCTCGACGGCCGAAACCTCGCGTTCGGCAGCAACCGCGTCTCTGCCGTTCTGGTGAAGGCGGACGTGGCGGACCCGATGAGCGCGCCGAAGATCGACGCGACGGCCCGGCTCAGCGGCATCGACGCCGCGTCAGTGCGCGGCAATGCCAGCGTCACGGCGAAAGGCCCGCTGCAAGCCCTTGCCATCACGCTCGATGCCAAGCTGCCCGATCTGCAGGGCGCTCCGGCCAATGCAACAGCGCGCGCGACCCTGGACCTCAAGGAAAGCCGCGTCGCGCTCTCAGCGCTGACCGCGGCCTGGCACGGCGAGACGCTACGGCTGCAAGCCCCGAGCCGCATCGCCTTCGGCAAGGAGATGGGCGTGGACCGGCTGCGCCTGGCCCTTGGCTCCGCCAGCATCGACGCCGCGGGAACGGTGAGCCCACGGCTCAACCTCAACGTCAAGATCGCCAATGTGACGCCCGAACTGCTCACGCCGATCGACCCCACGCTGCATGCGGCGGGACGGGTCGACGCAGAGGCGCATCTGACAGGCACCACGGCCGCGCCTTCGGGCCGGATCACGCTGCGCGGCACCGGGCTGCGCCAGACGACCGGCGCCGCTGCCTCTCTGCCGCCTGCGACGCTGAATGCCCGCGCCGACCTCGCCGGCCGCACGGCGCGCCTCGACGTGAGCCTCGACGCCGGATCGAAGAGCCATGTGACCGTCACCGGCACCGCACCGATCAGCGAGACCGGAGCCCTGGCCCTCGCAATCCAGGGCCGGCTCGATCTCGCCCTGCTCAACCCCATCATGGAAGCGCAGGGCCGGCATCTCGCCGGCACGGTGGCGATTGCGCTCCGCGCGACGGGCACCGCGAAGACCCCCGCGATCTCGGGCAGCATCGGTCTCGATGGTGGCAGCTTCCAGGACTATGAGCAGGGACTGACGCTGACGGGCATGACGGCACGGCTCCGCGCCGTCGGCCAGAACATCGTCATCGACAGCTTCACCGCGAAAGCGGGCAGCGGCAACCTGACCGTCCACGGGCAGGTTGGTGCGCTGGCGCCGACGATTCCGCTCGACCTCACCGTGACGGCACAGAACGCCGACCCGGTACAGAGCGACCTGATGACGGCGCATTTCGACACCAACATCCATGTCTCGGGCGCCGTCTCTTCGGGCGTGCTGGCGGCCGGAACGCTGAACATCCGCCGTGCGGCCATCAACATTCCGGATAGCCTGCCGCCCAGCGTCGCGACCCTGAACGTGCGCCGCCCCGGCGACAAGCCGCCTGCCACGCCCTCTCCGCCTCTGCCGATCAAACTCGACCTCACCCTGACCGCGCCGCGCGCCATCTTCGTGCGCGGCCACGGCCTGGATGCGGAACTCGGCGGCCGGCTGCATCTAGGCGGCACGCTGGCCAATCTGCAGCCCTCTGGCCATTTCGACATGATCCGCGGGACGTTCAATCTGGTGACGACGACGCTGACCTTCTCGAGCGGCAAAGTGGGCTTCGACGGCGGCAAGATCACCGACCCCTCGATCGATTTCGAAGCGACGACCAGTTCGGGCAATGTCGTCGCGACGCTTGCGGTCACGGGCTATGCAAGCGCGCCCAAGATTAGCCTGACCTCGACACCGACCCTGCCGCAGGACGAGGTGCTGGCGCAGCTGCTGTTCCATTCCAGCACCTCCCAGCTCAGCCCCTTCCAGCTCGCCTCGATCGCCGCGGCGGTGGCGCAGATTGCCGGCGTCAACACGGGAGGGGGGGCGGCGGGCGTGCTTAACCGGGTGCGCCAAGGCCTTGGGCTGGACGAACTCTCTATCGGCGGCGCGAGCAACCCATCCGGCGCCACCACCACAACCAGTACCGAAAAGCAGAACGCGCCCACCTTGCAAGCGGGCCGCTACGTGGCGCCGGGCGTCTATGTTGGCGCAGCGCAAGGCACCAGCGGGGGCGCGAACAGCACGGCGGCCCAGGTGCAGATCGATATCGCCAAGGGACTGAAGCTGCAGACCCAGGTAGGGGGCGACAGCAACGGCCTCGGCGTCACCTATCAGTTCAAGTATTGAACCGGTCCGCCTCGCCCACAAAAAAACCCCCGAGCGGTCGCTCGGGGGTTTTTTGACCAGCGAGGCCAGGTAGGAAGGCCGGCCGATGCCGGTCCAGCCCCCTGCAGTCGCCGCTTATTGCGGCGAAACCGGCTGCTTGTAGTACTTCGGAGCGGTCGGCCCCTTGGACGGGCTGCTCTTCGTGTAGTCCTTGTGCTTGCCGTTGAAGTTCTTGTGGTGACGCTTGTGCTTCTTCTGCTCGGGCGTCAGCGTCACGCCAGCGCCGCCGACCGGCCGGGACGCGTTCGCACCTTCGCCCTGCGTGGTCGCCGGCGTGGTGGTGGTGACGGACGCGTTCGGGCTCGGCGGGGGAACGGAGGAGTTGGACGCCTGGGCAAAGGCCGCCGCGGGAGCCAAGGCAAGACCCAGAACGATGGCGAGAGAGGGTTTAAGGATACGCATCGATAACTTTCCTACTAGAAAGGTGTGTTAGGCGATCTGGTTCGGCTCGACCGTGGAGCGTAACTCCCTGGTGCCCGCATAAGGCCCATATTTGCGTAACAACTCAAGGGATTTCGCGTGTCACTTGTCCCTCTAAATCATGATCTTAGAGAAGGCAAAGCTCCCGTAGCGCCAGCCGAAGCTCAACCGGCAGATCGCCATGGCCGTCGCCCCCCTCGCAAAGGTCCGGGGGAGCATCCTCCGCCTTCAGATAGCGCCACCCCTGGAAGGGCTTCACCGGCCTCGGTTCGACCAATGCCAAGGCGGGATCGAGAACCAGGGCCGTGCAGGCGCTGCCGTCCGGCCGCTGATCGGGTCGGATGTCGACGAGGCGCTGCCGGCATTGCACCTGCCCGGCGATCACCCAGTAGATCGAGCCGCCCGCCAGGATGTCGGCCGCGCGCTTCGGCCATTGCCGCGTCCGGTGCAGAAGCGGCGGCTCGGCCTCCTGCCGCGCCGCCTGCACCTGGCGAAGATGCGCCACGTCCCGGATGCCGACGCTCAGCTTGATCAAATGCAACATAGTCACCACTTAATCCTTGGCGGCCGATTCGTCAGTCTCGGCGTCGGTGCATGGCAGAACCGGTTCGCAGGCGCTTTGCGCGATCTTGTCATGATGCCAAGCTTGACAATCCACCCCGCGGTCCTGCGAAGCTGCATAGGAGGAATAGGAGTCGATCGGTCTCATTGCGCTTGACCCATGACCCGTGGAACGCGATTGGTCCGACGCCGCCGGCGCTGCCGGATGGCTGGACAGGACCCCGTGCGCTATGAGCCTCCCGGACTTCAGCTTGACCGCCTCTTCGTCTGCGACCGATACGACCGCCCAATCTCGCCCGCTGCGCCGCCTGCACATGATCACCTGGGGATGCCAGATGAACGTGTATGACAGCGGCCGCATGGCGGACGTGCTGGCCCCCCTCGGCTATGGACCGGCCGCGAGCCCGACGGACGCGGACATGGTGATCCTCAACACCTGCCACATCCGCGAGCGCGCGACGGAGAAGGTCTTCTCCGAACTCGGCAGGCTGCGCCTCATCAAGGAAGCGCGGGCCGCGGAGGGCAAGGAAACCATCCTCGCTGTCGCCGGCTGCGTGGCACAGGCCGAGGGTGCCTTTATCACCGAGCGCGCCCCTTTCGTCGACATCGTGCTGGGCCCGCAGACCTATCATCGCCTGCCCGAAATGGTGGCGCGCGCCCATCGCGCTGCCGGCCCGGTGATCGAAACCGATTTTCCGGTGGAGCAAAAATTCGACTTCCTGCCCGAGACGGGGGCCGGCGAGGATCGCGCCGTCACCGCCTTCCTCACCATCCAGGAGGGTTGTGACAAGTTCTGTTCTTTCTGCGTCGTCCCCTATACCCGCGGCACGGAGACGAGCCGCCCCGTCGTGGGCGTGGTGGAGGAAGCGCGCCGCCTGATCGCCCGTGGGGCGCGAGAGATCACCCTGCTCGGCCAGAACGTGAATGCCTATCACGGCGCGGGGCCGGACGGACGGGATTGGAGTCTCGGCCGCCTGATCCAGCGGCTCGCCGAGCTCGATGGCCTAGCGCGCATCCGCTACACCACGTCTCACCCGCGGGACATGGATGAGGAACTGATCACGGCACATGCGACGGTGCCGGCCCTGATGCCCTTCCTGCATCTGCCAGTGCAGTCCGGCTCGGACCGCATCCTGGCCGCCATGAACCGGCGCCATACCGCGGACGAGTATCGCCGGCTGATCGAGCGGCTGCGCATGGCGCGGCCCGACCTCGCTTTGTCCTCCGATTTCATCGTCGGCCATCCCGGGGAGACGGCCGCCGATTTCGAGGCGACGATGCAGCTGATCCGCGACGTGGGCTTCGCCCAGGCCTACAGCTTCAAATATTCGCCGCGCCCCGGCACGCCGGCGGCCGGTGCCCCGGGTGCCGTGGCCGAGGACGAGAAGGACCGCCGGCTCGCGGCGCTGCAGGCGCTGCTGCGCGAGCAGCAGGAAGCCTTCAATGCGGATTGCGTCGGCCGCGAGGTCCCCGTGCTGGTGACAGGGCCGGGCCGCCACCCCGGCCAGATCGCCGGTCGCTCCCCCTATCTCCAGGCCGTCCACATGGATGGCCCGGTGAGCCTCACCGGGCAGGTCGTCCCGGTCAAAGTTCAGGGAAGTTCGTCGAATTCCCTGGCGGCGTGCCTTATCACTCAAGCCTTCGAACAGGAGCGAGCCAGCGCTTGACCCAGATCTCGGCTGCCGAACGGTCGAACACTCCGAAGCTGACGCAAGCGGGCGGAGAGCCCGCACCGAACCGAGGGGTGACCTTGCAGTTTGGAAACAACGCCTTGTTGTCGCAGCTGCTGGGCGATCATGACCGGCACCTGATCCGGCTGGAGCAGGCGCTCCACATTCGCCTGGCCTGCCGCGGCAACCGCATCGCGATCAACGGCGATCCGGAGGCGGTGGAGACGGCCCAAGCGACGCTCAACGATCTCTATGGCCGGCTCGAGCGTGGCCAGCGCCTGTCGGCCGGGGATATCGACGCCGCGATCAAGCTGAACACGCGGGGCGCCGAGCCGCGCCTGCCGCTCGCGGACCTCCCGGCCATCCGCACCCGCAAGGGTATCATCGAGCCGCGCAGCCCGGCCCAGGGCGGCTATATGGAGATGCTGTCCCGCCACGAGATGGTCTTCGGGGTCGGCCCGGCCGGCACCGGCAAGACCTACCTCGCCGTGGCCCAGGCCGTCGCCATGCTGCAGACCGGCCAGGTCGACCGCATCATCCTCTCCCGCCCGGCGGTGGAAGCGGGCGAGCGGCTCGGCTTCCTGCCCGGCGACATGAAGGAGAAGGTGGATCCCTACCTCCGCCCGCTTTATGACGCGCTGCACGACATGATGCCCGGCGAGCAGGTGCTGCGCCGCATGGCGGCCGGCGAGATCGAGGTGGCGCCGCTCGCCTTCATGCGCGGCCGCACCCTGTCCCATGCCTTCGCGATCCTGGATGAGGCGCAGAACACCACGCCCATGCAGATGAAGATGTTCCTCACCCGTATGGGCGAGGGCACCCGGATGGTGATCACCGGCGACCCGACCCAGGTGGATCTGCCTCCCGGCATCTCTTCCGGGCTGGTCGATGCGCTCAACACGCTGGAAGGCGTGCAGGGCATCGGTGTCACCCGCTTCGGGCAACAGGATGTCGTGCGTCATCCGCTGGTCGCACGCATCGTCGAAGCCTATGACCAGCGAGCAACGGCCGAGCGGGATGTCGCGCGTGATGCGCGGCGCCACCGGCCCCGCGAGAGTGAAAGTGGAACCTCGAAGTAGTCACGCGGCACGCCCGCCCGTCCCGGACATCATCATTGAAGACCGGGGCTGGCGGCAGTTCGTGCCACGCCTGGAGGCGCGGGTTCTCCGCGCCATCCGGGTTGCCCAGAGCGCCGTGCCCGGCGCCCTCGTCGACACCATCGTGCTGACGAACGACCGGCGCGTGCGGCGCCTCAATGCCCGCCACCGCGGGCGCAACAAGCCGACCAACGTGCTGACCTTCGAGCCGACGGGCTGGGGTACAGGCGGCGAAATCGTGCTCGCCCTCGGCGTGCTACGGCGCGAGGCGGCGGCCGAGGGCAAGAGCCTCGCGGCGCATCTCGCGCACCTTCTGGTGCACGGCATGCTGCACCTGGACGGCGAGGATCATCACCACCCGGGCGATGCCCGGCGCATGGAGATGGCGGAAAGCCGCATCCTGGCTCGGCTTGGCGTGCCGAATCCCTGGAGGATGGCGCGGTGAGCCATTCCGACAGCTCCTTCTTTTCGCGCATCCTGAACATCCTCGGCCGCCGCGGCACCGAGCAGACGCTGCGGCAATCCATCGCCGAACTGGTGGAGGAAGCCGGCACCAACCCGCCCGGCGGCGGGGGCGAGGAACTGCCCGAACTCGACCGGCAGGAACGCGCGCTGATCTCCAACATCCTGCAACTGCGTGGCACCATCGCCAACGACGTGATGGTGCCACGGGCCGACATCGTGGCGCTGCGCGCCGACCTGACCCTGGACGAAACGCTGCAGCGCCTGCGGGAGGAGCAGCATTCCCGCCTGCCGATCTACCGCAACGAACTCGACGACATCGTCGGCATGGTCCACATCAAGGACGTCTTTGCCTATATCGGCCGGGCGGAGGAGTTTTCCCTCGAAAAGCTGGTGCGGCGACCGCTGATGGTGGCGCCCCAGGCGCCGGTGCTGGAACTGCTGGTGCAGATGCGCCAGGCCCGAATCCACATGGCCCTCGTCATCGACGAATATGGCGGCGTGGACGGGCTCATCACCATCGAGGATCTGGTGGAGACCATCGTCGGTGACATCGACGACGAGCACGACGACGTCGAAGCGCCGCTCATCACGGAACGACCAGATGGATCGCTCGACATCGCGGCCCGCCTGCCGATCGAGGATTTCGAAGAGCGGGTGGGCCCGGTTCTAACGGCCGAGGAACGCGCCTCCTCGATCGACACGGTGGGCGGGCTGATCTTCACCCTCGCTGGCCGCGTGCCGGCGCCGAACGAGATCATCACCCATCCGAGTTCCGGGGCGGAATTCCAGGTTCTGGACGCCGATGCGCGGCACATCCATAAGGTGCGGGTGAGACCGCCACCCCCTCCCAGCGAAACGGAAGGCGCCGCCGCCGCGGCGTGACCCAGCCAGATGCGCCTCGACGACAGCCGGGCGCATCTGCGCTCCCATGGATTGGCGGCGCGCCGGCGCCTCGGCGTCTGGCGCGGCCGGGTGCCCAAGGGCACCGCCCTCGCCATTCCCATGGTGGTGCTCTCCTCCCTGCTCTATTCCCTCGGCTATGCGGTCACCAAGCTGCTGATCGCGGGGTGGCATTTCGATGCCATGCAGCTCTTCGTCATGCGCTCTCTGCTGGCACTGGCCGGGCTCGCCGCCCTGCCCCTCATCGGCCGCCGGCCACCGTCGCTGATGCGGCTGCTGAACCCGCCCCAGGCCATGACCCAGCGCCTCGCGGCCGCAGCCCTCGTCTGCTCGGCCGTCCTCGCGATCATCGGCTACGGCTATCTGCCGGTGACGACCGCAACCGCCTTCAGCTTCACGGCCCCGCTTCTTGTCACGGCCATGGCGGCGGTGTTTCTGCGCGAGCGGGTGCCGCTGTGGCGCTGGGGCGCCATCGCGCTCGGCTTCGCCGGCGTTCTGGTGATCGTGCATCCGGGTGGGCATGACTTCGGCGGGCGGCACCTCATCGGGGTCGCGGCGGCCTTCGGATCGGCGGTGCTCTACGCGGCGCAGCAGATGCTCCAGCGCCATGCGCGAGACAGCCAGACGACGACGGACGTGATCGCCCAGGCGGCGATCGCCGGGCTCATCCTGCTCGCGGGCTTCATGCCCTTCGTCTGGCGCAGCGTGCCGCCGGCCGCCTTCGGCCTCATCCTGCTGGCGACCGTGACGCAGACCGGCGGCCTCGTCACCATCGCGGCGGCCATCCGCATCGGGCAGATTTCGCAGCTGGCACCCTGGCAATATGGCGGCATGGTCTGGGCCATGCTGCTCGACCTCTTCCTCTTCGGCCACGCCCCGGGCCTCGCGGCGCTCGGCGGCGCGGCGATGATCGTGGCGGCCGGCCTCGTGTCACAGCTGCGGATGCCAGGCTGGCGCGTGGCGAGGCGGCCTACGCCCCGATGACGGCGCCGCTGTACCGCCTGCGCCCGGAACGGCGCGCGGACGCGGCCTTTCTCTTGCGCCTCTACGCCGAGGTGCGCGCCGCCGAGATGGACGCGGCGGGCTGGCCGGAGGCGGAGCGCCGCGTCTTCCTGCGCGAGCAGCTGCGCCTGCAGAGCCTGCACTATCATCGCACCTACCCCGAGGCGCATTTCGAGATCGTGATGCAGGGCGAGACGCCGGTCGGTCGGCTCTACTGGCATCCGGGTGACTCCGACATCCATGTGATCGACCT
This sequence comes from Acidisoma sp. 7E03, assembly GCF_054665075.1. Taxonomy (NCBI): domain Bacteria; kingdom Pseudomonadati; phylum Pseudomonadota; class Alphaproteobacteria; order Acetobacterales; family Acidocellaceae; genus Acidisoma; species Acidisoma sp. 7E03. The sequence goes on along the minus strand of NZ_BAAFHE010000006.1, from coordinate 55,200 downwards.
CTCCCTGCTGCGCCAGTACCGCAACCAGGGTCTGGGCTCGGCCCTCCTCCGCGAGGTCATCCTGCGCGCCGAAAGCCAGGGTAAGGCCGTCAGCCTCGCCGTGCTGTTCGGCAACCCGGCGATCCACCTCTACCGCCGCCTCGGCTTCAAGGTGACCGACTCCGTCGAGACGAACCATCTGCTGATGCGGCGCCTGCCCGCCGCCGCTGCCGCGGGCGAAACCGATCAGGACTCCTGAACGACCGTTCCGGACCCGGTGCATTTTAGTTGACGGGTCGACAATTTCTGCTATTCCGTGAAAGCAACGAGACCGAGGCGCGATGGCTGCACGAGATCTTCATCTTGCGCCGCCGCACGTGCCCGATCCATCCGCAAGTGCGGACGGATGAAGCAGGAGCGAGGGCGGGATGTCGGATGCTTATCTTGGGGAAATCAGACTGGTCTCCTATCCGGCCGGCAAAGTTCCCCGGGATTGGCTGCCCTGCGACGGGCGCATCATGGAGATCCAGCGCAACGCACCCCTCTATGCGTTGCTCGGAACCGCCTATGGCGGCGATGGCCGGACCACTTTCGCGCTGCCAGATCTGCGAGGTCGTGTGCCGATGGCAGCGAGTGATGCCCAGCCGCGCGGAACGAGAGGCGGCACAGAGATGGTCACTCTCGATGCCAACACCATGCCCGCACACACCCATCTGATGCAGGTCAGCACCAATTCCGCGAACCAAACCAATACCGCCAACCACATCTATGCCGCCGCGCCATCGAACGTTCCGGTCTATGGGGATGCGGAGAATCCCATCCAGCTCGGCGAGACGGACCCACAACTGAAACAGTCGGGGGGTGGGCAGGGGCATGAAAATCGTCAGCCCTATCTGGCACTCACCTACATCATCTGCATCTCGGGCATCTTCCCGCCCCGTCCCTGATCCGCCGCAACCCCGGGGTGCCGGGTAAGGAGACAGAATGGCGACACCCTTCGTCGGTGAAATCCGTATCTTTGGCGGCTTTACCGGTCTGCCCAGCAGGTGGGCTCTCTGCGACGGGCGCGCCCTGCAAGTCGCAGGCAATGAGATCCTCTTCTCTCTGATCGGCACCACGTATGGCGGCGATGGGCGGACCACCTTCAACCTGCCCAATCTGTCCGGCCGGCTGCCCATCGGTGCAGGCCAGGGGCCGCAGCTTACGAATTACTCGGTTGCGGCGTCGGGAGGTACGGAGGAAGTGACGCTCACAGTTGCCACGCTGCCACCGCATACGCATGCAATGTTTGCATCATCAAAATCAGCGAATCTCTCTACACCATCAATGAGTAGCTCTATGTTTGCTAAACTCGCAGCGCCCTCCGTGCTTTATGACGACATGAGCAAGAAGTCCGGCGCCGATGCGAATTTCGGGACCGTCGCCATCCAGAATACCGGCAGCAGCATACCGCATCCCAACATCATGCCGACGATGGCGCTCCGCTACATGATAGCCCTGAGCGGCATCTACCCGTCTTTCTCGTAACGCGGCCATGAGCGCGGACTGCCAGTAGCCACACTGGGAGATCTGTCAAAGGATACACGATGAGCGACGCATTCGTCGGCGAAATCAGGCTCTTCCCTGCCAGCTATATCCCTGAGGGCTGGCTAAACTGCAATGGCCAAGTGGTAGCCGTCAGCATGTATCAAGCGCTCTACGCTTTGCTCGGCAATCAATACGGCGGCAAACCCCTGCAAACATTTGGTTTGCCCAATCTTACAGGGGATCTTGGTAAAACAGCGAACCGTGCTGTCTGTGGCACCGGCAAGGCCCCGGGAGGTGCCAAGGATTGGACGATCGGAGCGATCGACGGAACTGACACGACCACCTTGTCGCCCAGTCAGCTTCCTTCCCACACGCACCAGATGATCCGCACCGGCAGCAATTGGACCGCCGACAAAAAGTCAGGGAGTCCTTCCGGGACAAATCAGGTTGGCGGACTCTATCTGGACGGGACGACACCTGGAATGATCATGACGACAAACCCGCCGGACGCGACCCTCTCCCCCCAGACGATCGGGCCTACCGGCACCGGCGGCCCGCATGAGAACCGGCAGCCCTTTCTGACGGTTTTCTTCGCCATCTGCTACGATGGGACGTTTCCTACACCCGACTGACGACCTCATGCAGGTGCGACGCGTCCAGTCAGCGGAACGGAGGCGATATTGATGACGGCGCCACCGGGTGGCCGCGCCACCTCGGGTTCGACAGCCGCGCCTGATGACCGCGCAATCACGGTCGTGCTCGGCATGCATCGCAGCGGTACGTCCTTGACCTCGCATCTCCTCACTCTTCTCGGCCTCGACATGGCGGACGAGATCACGCCGGATGCGAACAACCCGCGCGGTCATTGGGAGCGGTGGGAAATCGTTCGCATGAACGACGAGGTGCTGCACTTCTTCGGCCAGGGCTTCTACGACCCCACCCATGCGCGGCCGCTGCCGCCCCGCTGGTGGACCGATCCTCATGTCCAGGCCGTCCGCGACCGGATCGCTGCTTGGCTCGAGGCGAAGATGACGGCCGTCTCTCCCGCGGCCTTCGGCCTCAAGGAGCCGCGCATCGGCCGGCTCTTCCCCATGTGGGCGGAGATCTTCGCGCGCCTCGGCCTGCGCCCGCGCTTCGTCTACTGCATCCGGCGGCCGGAGGCGGTGGCTGCCTCCCTCGCCAGGCGCGATGGCTTCGCCCCGAGCGAGGGGCTGTTGCGCTGGCTGGTCTACAATACCGACATCATCCTCGGGCTCGGCGAGCAACCGGTGACCGTCATCCCCTATGACGGCTGGGCCACGGAGCCGGATGGGACGATGGCGCGTCTCGCGCAGGTCGCGCAGCGGCGCGATCTCGATGCCACGGCCCTCAGACGGATTCTCGCGGAAGGGTTCGACCCGCTGCTGCGCCATCACTTGCCCGCAGAAGAAGCCGAACGACCCGGCGTCTGCGCCCAGCTCTACGGCATGCTGGCGCGCCACAGGGATCCGGGCCCCCTTCTGCCGGAACTCCGCCTCGCCGCGCGCCTCTGCGCCGGGTTCGAGGAAATCCTCTCCCCGCTCCAAGTCGAGCTCGACCGTCTCAAGGCGGCAGACTGACCCCCTCCCCTTCGGCCCGGCCTGGGCTAGACTGGCGCCGCGACAGGAGACGGGCGATGAACGCGATTTTCGTGCAGATCAAATGCGAGCTGGGCCGCGCCTACGAGGTGGCGGCGAAACTCGCCGACGAGTTCGAGAACGCCTCCCAGATCTATTCGACCTCCGGCCGCTGGGACCTCTTGGTGCAGTTCCGCCTGGAGGAGGGGCAAGATCCGGGCGTTTTCGTGACCGAGCACCTGCACCGTGTACCTGGCATTCGCGACACCTATACGATCATGGTCTTCGACGCCTTCACCCCGGGCGGCGCCTGATCGCCGGTCCCCGGCCTGACGCCGGGGGACCAGCCACCCGCTTACGCGGCGCGGGCGATCAGCCCATGCGGGTCGATGACGAATTTCTTCGCCGCCCCCGCGTCGAAGGCCTCATAGCCCTGGGGCGCATCTTCGAGCCCGATGACCGTCGCGTTGACGATCTCGGCGATATTCACCCGGTCATAGAGGATCGCCTGCATCAGCATGCGGTTGTAGCGGATCACCGGGGTCTGCCCGGTGTGGAAGGACTGCGCCTTCGACCAGCCCTTGCCGAAGCGCAAGCTGAGGCTGCCGACCTTCGCAGCCTCGTCCACCGCGCCCGGATCGTCCGTCACATACAGGCCCGGGATGCCGATGCTGCCGGCGACGCGGGTGATTTCCATCATCTGGTTGAGGACGATGGCCGGCTGCTCGCCGCCGGCATGGCCGCGCGCCTCGAAGCCCACGGCGTCGATCGCCGCATCCACCTCGGGCGCGCCCACGACCTCGGCGATCATCTCGCCCAGCCGGTCATGCTTGCCGAGATTGATGGGCACGAAGCCCATCTTCTCGGCATGCGCCAGACGTTCCTCGTTGAAGTCTCCCACCATCGTGACGGCGGCGCCCAGCAGACGGGCGGAGGCGGCAGCGGCCATGCCGACCGGGCCGGCACCCGCGACATAGACCGTGGAGCCCACGCCCACCTTGGCCGTGACGGCACCATGGAAGCCGGTGGGGAAGATGTCCGTCAGCATGGTGAGATCGCGGATTTTCGCCATGGCGCGGGCTTTGTCGGGGAATTTCAGCAGGTTGAAGTCGGCATAGGGCACCATGACGTAGCGCGCCTGACCGCCGATCCAGCCGCCCATGTCGACATAGCCATAGGCGCCGCCGGGCCGCGCGTCATTCACCGTGAGGCAGACGCCCGTATCCCCCGCCCGGCAACAGCGGCAGCGCCCACAGGCAACGTTGAAGGGGACGGAGACGAGATCACCCTTGGCCAGCATCTCGACGTCCTTGCCGGTTTCGATGATCTCCCCGGTGATCTCGTGGCCGAGGACGAGGCCGGCCGGTGCCGTCGTCCGCCCGCGCACCATGTGCTGGTCGGAGCCGCAGATGTTGGTGGCGACAATCTTGAGGATGGCTGCATGCTCGATACGCCGGCCGTCCGGCGCCTCGAGCTTGGGATCGGGGATGTCCTGCACTTCGACGTGCTTGGGGCCGAGATAGACGACGCCGCGGTTTCCGCTCATCTGTGTCTCCCTTGAAAGCCGCCTTCTCAGCCGAAGCACCGGCGGGGCGGCCTGCCCTTCAGGCTGCCGCTTTCGGGCGCCCAGTTCAATGGCGGGGCGCAGTACCTACCCGTCACAAAACCAGAAGACATGCGTCACTCGCAGGCCCTCAGGCTTGCCCCGGGCCGGGTGAGGTGCGAGTTTCCCGGCCAGTTCACATCTTCAACGCATCTGGCGAGGACCTCATGGCAAAAATCCCGGTGAAGACTCCCGTCGTGGAGCTCGACGGCGACGAGATGACCCGGATCATCTGGGGCTTCATCAAGGAGAAGCTGATCCTCCCCTATCTCGACATCGACCTGAAGTATTACGATCTGGGCATCGAGTATCGCGACCAGACGGACGATCAGGTGACGGTCGATGCCGCCAACGCCATCAAGCAATACGGCGTCGGCGTGAAATGCGCGACGATCACGCCGGACGAGGCACGCGTCGAGGAATTCAAGCTGAAGAAGATGTGGCGCAGCCCGAACGGCACGATCCGCAACATCCTGGACGGCACGATCTTCCGCGAGCCGATCATCTGCAAGAACGTGCCCCGCCTGGTGCCGCACTGGAACCAGCCGATCGTCGTCGGCCGCCATGCCTATGGCGACATCTATCGCGCCGCCGAGACCAAGATTCCCGGCCCCGGCCGCGTCACCCTGAACTATGTGCCGGCCGACGGCTCGGCGCCGATCGAACTCGAAGTGCATGACTTCAAGGGCCCGGGCGTCACGCTCGGCATCCACAACACCCGCAAGTCGATCGAAGGCTTTGCCCGCGCGAGCTTCAACTACGGCCTGGCCCGCAAGTACCCGGTCTATCTCTCCACCAAGAACACGATCCTCAAGGCCTATGACGGCATGTTCAAGGACGTGTTCCAGGAGATCTTCGACGCCGAGTTCAAGGCCGAGTTCGACAAGCAGGGCCTGACCTACGAGCACCGGCTGATCGACGACATGGTGGCCTGCGCCCTGAAGTGGGAAGGCGGCTACGTCTGGGCCTGCAAGAACTACGACGGCGACGTGGAGAGCGACATCGTCGCGCAGGGCTTCGGCTCGCTCGGCCTGATGACCTCGGTGCTGCTCGACCCCTCGGGCTCGGTGGTGGAGAGCGAGGCGGCGCACGGCACGGTGACGCGCCATTACCGCGAGCACCAGAAGGGCCGCCCGACCAGCACCAACCCGATCGCCAGCATCTTCGCCTGGACGCGCGGGCTGATCTATCGCGGCCGCTTCGACAATACCCCTGACGTCACGACCTTCGCCGAGACGCTGGAGCGGGTCTGCGTCGAGACGGTGGAGAGCGGCTTCATGACGAAGGACCTCGCGATCCTCATCGCGAAGGACCAGCCCTTCCTGACGACGCAGGACTTCCTCTCCAAGATCGACGAAAACCTGCAGAAGGCGATGGCCAAGGCCTGATCGTCTCTGGTTTTCGGACCGACGCTTGCCCAACTCCCCTTCCGGGCGACCGGAAGGGGAGTTTTTCATGGCGAGACGCAAGCGCAGGGCGGCGGCGGCACTGGCCGGGATGACCCTGATGATGAACGTGCCGGTGGTGATGGGCCTGCGGCTCGCCAAGATCGGCCGCGGCGGCCAGCGCGGCCAGACCGAATCTCAGCGCATGGTGACGGAGAAGATCGCCGCCGCCGTGGAGGCTCAAGGCGTGCTCGTGCGGGCGATGCTGGATGGCAAGCCAGAGCGGGGCGCGGACCAGGTGGTCCGCCTCTATGCCCGCAAGGTGGCAGCCAATCGGAGGCGCCTCTCCAAATAAAAAGCCCGCCTCCTCGCGGGGCGGGCTTTTCACCAGGCTCGGCTGGAAGCCTATTCCTCGTGCCAGGTGCGGCCGTCGCGCTCCAGCAGGGCAACGGAAGCGGAAGGCCCCCAGGTGCCCGCGCGATAGGGCTTCGGGAATTCGCCCGAGGACATCCAGGCCTCCATGATCGGATCGACCCAGCGCCAGGCGGCCTCCACCTCGTCACCGCGCATGAACAGCGTCTGGTTGCCGCGCACCACGTCCATGATCAGCCGTTCATAGGCATCCGGATTGCGCACCGAGAAGGCCTTGGCGAAGGTCATGTCCAGCGGCACGTATTGGAGCCGCATGCCGCCCGGGCCCGGATCCTTGATCATCAGCCACAGCTTCACGCCCTCATCCGGCTGCACGCGGATGACGAGGCGGTTGGCCTTGAGCTGGCCGGCCGTCTCCTCAAAGACCGTGTGCGGGATGGGGCGGAACTGCACGACGATTTCGGAGACGCGGGAAGGCAGGCGCTTGCCGGTGCGCAGATAGAAGGGCACGCCCGCCCAGCGCCAGTTGCCGACTTCGGCCTTCACCGCAACGAAGGTCTCCGTCATGCTCTCCGGATGGCCGAGTTCCTCGAGATAGCCGCGCACCGGGCCGGTGACCGAGGCGCCGGCGGTGTACTGGCCGCGCACCGTGTTCTGTGCCACCTGCGCCGGGCTCATCCGCTCCAGCGAATTCAGCACCTTCAGCTTCTCGTCGCGCACCCGGTCGGCGTCGAGCGAGGTCGGCACCTCCATCGCCGTCAGGCAGAGCAGCTGCAGGATGTGGTTCTGGATCATGTCCCGCATCGCGCCCGCAGTGTCGTAATAGCCGGCGCGGCTTTCGAGGCCGACTTCCTCAGCGACGGTGATCTGGACGTGGTCGATGTAGCGCGCGTTCCACACGGGCTCGAACAGGGAATTGGCGAAGCGCAGAGCCATGAGGTTCTGCACCGTTTCCTTTCCGAGATAGTGGTCGATCCGGTAGATGCTGGATTCCGGGAAGATCTTGCCGACCGAGGCGTTCAGCGCCTGGGCGGATTCGAGATCCTTGCCGAGCGGCTTTTCGATGACGACGCGGCTCTGTTCGGTGATCAGGTCATGCGCCGCGATTTGTTCCGAGATGGGACCGAAGATGTCGGGCGCGGTCGAGAGATAGAAGACGCGGATGCGTTCCGGGTGGGCGTTGAGGCGTTCCGCGAGTTCGCTCCATCCGTCGGAGCCGGTGGCGTCCATCGACACGTAGCCGACGCGGGCGACGAAACGTTCGAGCACCTCGGAGTCGATATCCGCCTTGGGCACGAAGCTCTCGATCGCCTCGCGCGCAACCTTCTGAAATTCCTTGTCGGACACCTTGCGGCGGGAGGTGCCGATGATGCGGGCCTCCTGCGGCAGCTGGCCGGCGCGGTCACGCTGGTAGAGCGCGGGCAAAAGCTTGCGGCGCGAGAGATCCCCCGAGCCGCCGAAAATGACAAAATCAAACGGATCGACAGCGATGATGCGTGCGACCATGCGTAAGGGCTCCTCTCCGGGCGAGACGACAAAATAAGGCAGCCTGGCCAATTGTCCAAACTGCCATCTTTTGTGATCAAACGCTCAGGGTTCAATTCGATTGGGCTCCGTCTTGACTGCGAGACCGGCCTGGCGTCAACCACGCCTATGTGCGCCGCGAACGCCCTGCCCCGGACGGAGGAGATGAGCCCACGCTACCAGGGGCTCGACGCGTGGGATAGCACGAGCGTGCTGGACGCCTTGTGGGAAGGGCAGATGGCGGCGATAGCCGCGCTGCGTCCGGCCCTCCCCGCGCTCGCCGCTGCCGCCGACGCCGCGGCCCTGCGCCTTGCCGACGAACGCGGTCGCCTCGTCTATGCCGGCGCCGGCACCTCCGGCCGGCTGGCGGCCGTCGATGCCACGGAACTGCCCCCCACCTTCGCCTGGCCCGCCGAGCGGACGGCCCTGATGCTTGCCGGTGGCATGGCGGCGCTCAGCCGCGCCGTGGAAGGCGCGGAGGACGACGAAGCGGCCGCCAGCGCCGCCGCCGATGGCCTTGGGCTCGGTCCCGCAGATGTCCTCATCGGGCTCGCCGCCAGCGGCGGCACGCCCTTCACGCGCGCCGCGATACGGGCCGGGCGGTCGGCGGGCGCGCTGACCATCGGCATCGCCAATAGCCCGGAGGCGCCGCTTCTGGCGGAGGCCGAACACGCCATTCTGGCCGCGACCGGCGCCGAGGCCATCGCAGGCTCCACCCGCATGAAGGCGGGCACCGCGCAGAAGGCGCTGCTCACCCTGCTGTCGACGCAGATCATGATCCGGCTCGGCCGTGTGCATGATGGACGGATGGTGGAGATGCGGCCGACCAACGCCAAGCTCCGGGCCCGGGCGGAGCGGATGGTGGCGGAGCTGGCGGGCACCGCCGCGCCGGATGCCGCGACCGCGCTGGATGCGGCGGAGGGTGAGATCAAGACCGCCGTCGTCATGCTGCGCGGCCGATTGGACGCAGCGGCCGCACGGGACCTTCTGGCCCGCCATGGCGGCATCCTTCGCCGCGCCTTGGCGGACGTGCCGCCGCCTTCGTTATAGCCTCTTCCAACCCTGTCCCCCTTTCGAGGAGCCGAGGATGACCGAGACCACAGCTGCGGATGTCCGCATCGAGCACGACGCCCTGGGCGACGTGCCCGTCCCCAGCAACCGCCTCTGGGGCGCACAGACCGAGCGCTCGATCCACAACTTCCCGATCGGCCGCGCGACCTTCAAGTGGCAGCGCCCGGTCATTCGCGCGCTCGGCATCCTCAAGAAGTCTGCGGCGCTGGCCAATGGCGAACTCGGCGAATTGCCGAAGGAGAAGGTCGACCTCATCGTCCAGGCGGCGCAGGAGGTGATCGACGGCAAGTGGGACGACGAATTTCCGCTGGTCGTCTTCCAGACCGGCTCGGGCACCCAGAGCAACATGAATGCGAACGAGGTGATCGCCAACCGCGCCATTCAGATCGCGGGCGGCGTGCTCGGCTCCAAGAAGCCGATCAATCCGAATGACGACGTGAATCGCGGCCAGTCCTCCAACGACACTTTCCCGACCGCGATGTACATCGCCGCCGTCGAGGTGATCGCGGGCAAGCTGCTGCCGGCGATCCAGGTGCTGCGCGACACGCTGCACACGAAGGCGGATGCGTTCGCGCATGTCATCATGATCGGACGCACCCATCTGCAGGATGCGACGCCGATTACCCTCGGCCAGGCGATCGGCGGCTGGGTGGCACAGTTGGACGAAGCGGCCCGCGCCATCAAGGAGAGCCTGCCCTGGCTCTACGAACTCGCGATCGGCGGCACGGCGGTCGGCACGGGGCTGAATGCCCATCCGAAGTTCGGCGAGACGGCGGCGCGGCACATCGGGGAACAGACCGGCCACCCCTTCGTCTCCGCCCCGAACAAGTTCGCGGCGCTCTCCGCCCATGATGCCATCGCCCATGCCAGCGGCACGCTGCGGACGCTGGCGGGCGCGCTGATGAAGATCGCCAACGACGTGCGCTGGCACGCCTGCGGGCCGCGTGCCGGCCTTGCCGAGATCCACATTCCCGAGAACGAACCCGGCTCCTCCATCATGCCGGGCAAGATCAACCCGACCCAGTGCGAATCGATGACGATGGTGGCGGTGCAGGTTTACGGGAATGACGCCGCCGTTGCCTTCGCCGCTTCCCAGGGCAACTTCCAGCTGAATGTCTACAAGCCGGTGATGCTGCACAACCTGCTGGAATCGGCAACGATCCTCAGCGAGAGCATGCTGGCCTTCGAGGAGCATTGCGCCCGCGGAATCGAACCGAACTACGAGAAGCTCAAGCACAATCTGGAAAGCTCGCTGATGCTGGTGACGGCGCTGAACCGCCACATTGGCTACGAGAAGTCCGCCCAGATCGCGCTGAAGGCGCACCGTGAGAACCTCAGCCTCAAGGAATCGGCGCTCGCCCTCGGCTTCCTGACGGAAGAGCAGTTCGATGCCTGGGTGAAGCCCGAAGACATGCTTGGGCCGAGCGCCGCGAGCAAGTAAACCCGCACCGTTCAGGGATAAAAAAGGCCGCGCCGGTCTCACCGGCGCGGCCTTTCCTTTTGGGTCAGCCCCTCAGTTGTGCAGGCTGTTGTAATCGACCCAGCCGCGGACCGTCCCGGCATCGGTCTGCATCTGCATCTGGAAGGAAGGCTGGCGCATGCCATCCGTCTGGATGGCGATAAGCCCGGCGCGGGCGGCGCTGTCGATCACCTTGCAGTCACCCGGGTTGGCAGGCGTGTAGTTCTCGAGCGCCTCCTCACTGCCGCAGACGGGTGTCGCCCCGCTGACGAAGATCGGCTTCGAGAGGTCGATCGAGCGATGGGCGACCAAACTGTCCCCGTTGAGGAAATAGGCGAGCATGCCGGAACTCGGCACCGCGGTCCGATCCCCCGCCAGAATGGCCGTGATGATCAAGCCGGTGACGACGAACAGCATCAAGCCGAGCGAAGAATTCCTAAGCATGAGGCGCTCCGATGGAATTCAGACGGCGTAGGGACCGGCCGGATCGGCAAAGCGCCCCTCGCATCTCATTGTATTTATAAAACATTAACAGACGAACGAAACAATTGTTGTTGCGCGAGAAAAAAATATCTTTTCTCCCATCGCAATTGTCGCGCCACCTCACAGGAATAGCCTAGCCCCAAATAAGGCCTTTCCGACGGCGACACTCGCATGGCGCCCGCGCATCCATCCAATTCCTTGATCTGCATCATGGCTGACAGGCACCGGATTGTTCGCAGATGCAACAGCAGCACGGCTGTCGATCTGCGAGAGGATACGCTTCATGCCTGATGGCTTCCTGCCACGGCCGCCCATGGCGCCGGCATCGCATGCCGATCACGACCCATTGGACCGCCTGCTCCACGCCTGGCAACGCCACTTCACCGGGGGTGCAGCTCCAACCAGCCTCCCCACCGCCTGGGCCGACTGGGCCATCCATGCGGCGAGCCATCCCTTCCGGATGGCGGAACGCCGGCGCGCAGGCTTCGACCAGTGGCTCCGTCTCATCCGCATCCTGATCGGCGCGGAGCCGCCGGTCTCTCCCCCGCCCAACGATCATCGCTTCGCCCATCCGGCGTGGGGAGAGGCGCCCTATGCCGCGCTCGTCCAAGCCGTGCTGTTGAACGAGGCCTGGTGGCAGCAGCTGATCGCGGCCCCCCCGGGCGTAGCCCAGCACAATCGCGCACTGCTCGCCTTCCAGGTGCAGCAGTGGCTCGATATGATTTCACCCTCGAATCTGCCTTGGCTCAATCCCGAGATTCTCTCCGCCACCTGGTCCAGCCAGGGCGCCAATCTTCGCGCCGGGTTCGTCAACTTCCTGCGCGAGCAGTCTGGCGCGGACACCGGACCGGACTTCCGGCTGGGCCGGGATCTGGCGGCCACGCCCGGCCGTGTCATCCTCCGCAACGATCTGTTCGAGTTGATCCAATATGCGCCCACGACACCCACGGTCTCGGCCGAGCCCGTGCTCATCGTCCCCGCCTGGATCATGAAATATTACATTCTCGATCTGTCGCCCGAGAACTCGCTCGTGCGCTGGCTGGTCGCGCAGGGCCGCACCGTCTTCATGATGTCCTGGCGCAATCCGGACGCTCGGATGCGCGACGTCGCCTTCGACGACTATCGTGCCGAAGGCGTCATGGCAGCGCTGAACCGTGTGTCCGAGATCTGTGGCGGTCAGAAGATCCACCTCGCCGGCTACTGCCTCGGCGGCACGCTCGCGGCCATCACCGCCGCCGCCTGCGCCGTGACGGGTGATGCACGGTTTGCCAGCCTCACGCTCTTCGCGGCCCAGACCGATTTCAGTGAGGCCGGCGAGTTGCAGCTCTTCATTTCGGAAGACCAGCTCGCTTTCCTGGACGACGTGATGCAGACCGAAGGCTATCTCTCCAGCCGGCAGATGAGCAGCGCCTTCCAGATGCTGCGGCCAAACGAACTGATCTGGTCGCGTCTCATCCGGGACTACTATCTGGGCGAGGCACCGGCGCGGTTCGATCTCATGGCCTGGAACGCGGACGGCACCCACCTGCCGGCGCGCATGCACGCGGAATACCTTCGCTCGCTCTATCTCCAGAACGATCTCTCAGAGGGCCGCTTCAAGGTGGCGGGCCGCACCATCGCGCTCGAAGACATCCGCCTGCCACTCTTCGTCGTGGGCACCGAGAACGACCACATCGCGCCATGGCGCTCGGTCTACAAGCTGCACTTCCTCAACGACGGCGCCATCACCTTCGTGCTGACCTCGGGTGGCCACAACGCAGGGATCGTGAGCGAGCCCGGCCATCCGAACCGGCACTTCCGCGTCGCGACACGACCTGCGGGCGGCCATACGCTCGGGCCGGAGGACTGGCAGGCGGCGCAGGCACCGCGGGAGGGATCCTGGTGGCTGGAATGGAATGCCTTCCTGGCGGCCCATTCCGGTGCCGATGTGAGCCCGCCTGCTTTGGCAAAACCCGACCTCGGTGCCGCGCCAGGCCGCTACGTGTTTGAAAAGGCTTGAGTCATGGACGCCCCTTCCGCTCCGGCGCTGCTCGAAAACCGCACCTATGAGGAGATGGCGCTCGGTGATGCCGCGAGCCTCACCCACTGCGTCACCCAGCGGGACATCGACCTCTTCGCCGCCGTCAGCGGCGACGTCAATCCGGCGCATGTCGACCCGGACTATGCGGCAGGCGATATGTTCCACCACGTCATCATCCACGGGATGTGGGGCGCGGGGTTGATCTCGGCCGTACTCGGCACACGGCTGCCTGGACCGGGCGCCATCTATCTCGGCCAGGACCTGCAGTTCCGTAAACCGATCTCGATCGGGGACATCATCACCGCCACCGTCACGGTGAAGGAGATGAAACCCGAGAAGAAGGACGTGGTCTTCGACTGTCTCTGCACCAATCAGGCGGGGCAGGCCGTCATCACCGGTACCGCCCTGATCCGCGCGCCGCGCGAGAAGGTGCGGCGGCCGCGGGTGGTGCTGCCCGAGGTGCGGGTCGGTCGCCATCCGGGGACGGAGGCGATCCTCACGCAGGCGCGGGCCCATGGCCCGGTGCCTGCGGCGGTGGTTTATCCTGTCGATGCCCTGTCTCTCGCCGGCGCCGTGGACGCTGCCGAAGCCGGACTGATCGCACCGATCCTGATCGGCCCCGAGCGGGAGATCCGGGCGGCGGCGGAGGCTGCCGGGCTCGATCTCTCGGGCTGCCGCTTCCACCCGGCTGCCGAGCCGGGCGAAGCGGCGGCGGCCGGCGTCGCGATGATCCGCTCGGGTGCCGCCACCCTGCTGATGAAGGGCGACCTGCACACCGACGTGCTGATGCATCCTGTGATGGACGGCACGACGGGGCTGCGCCGCGGCCGGCAGATCAGCCACGCCTATGTGCTGGACGTCGCCGAGTTCCCTCGCCTGCTCATCGTGACCGATGCGGCGATCGCCATCCGCCCGACGCTGGAAGAAAAGGCCGGCATCGCCCAGAACGCGATCGACCTGGCGCGCGTGCTTGGCATCGCGGTGCCCCGCGTCGCCGTTCTTGCCGCGGTCGAGACGCTGAGCGAGCGCATGCCGGCGACGCTGGATGCCGCGGCGCTCTGCAAGATGGCAGATCGTGGGCAGATCACGGGTGGCGTTCTGGATGGGCCGCTCGCCTTCGACAATGCGATCAACACGGCCGCAGCGGCCGAAAAGGGCATCGTCTCGCCCGTCGCCGGCGCGCCCGACATCCTTCTGGTGCCGGACCTCGAAGCCGGCAACATCCTCGTCAAGCAGATGATTTTCCTGTCCGGCGCCGAGGCTGGCGGCATCGTGCTGGGGGCGGCGGCCCCGATCGTGCTGACGAGCCGCGCCGATACCCGACGCACCCGGTTGATCTCGGCGGCGCTCGGCCGGCTGATCGCCGCGAGTCGCGCGACGACCTGAGCCGCAGCGCGCTGCCCTAGAGCTTGTAGGCGCGCCGGGCCAGATTGTAGGCGAGGTCCTGCGCGAGTTCAAAGGCCTCGTCCTCGTCCAGCCGATGCTCGGCGACGAGGCCGGCGAGATAGCCGCAATCGATGCGCCGGGCCATGTCGTGCCGCGCCGGAATAGAGAGATAGGCGCGCGTATCGTCGTTGAAGCCGACGGTATTGGCGAAGCCTGCCGTCTCGGTCGTCGTCTCGCGGAAACGGCGCATGCCCTCGGGGCTGTCGAAGAACCACCAGGCGGGCCCGAGACGCAGCGCTGGATAGTGCCCGGCCAGCGGCGCGAGTTCGCGGCTGTAGGTCGTCTCGTCCAGGGTGAAGAGGATGAGGGTCAGTCGCGGATCGTTACCCATGGCATCGAGCAGTGGCTTGAGCGCATGCACATAGTCGGTCGCCGTCGGAATGTCCGCGCCCATGTCCGGCCCGCGCGCGGCGAAGAGCATGGGATTGTGGTTGCGGAAACTGCCCGGATGCAGCTGCATCACGAGCCCATCCTCCAGGCTCATCCGCGCCATTTCGGTGAGCATCTGGGCGCGGAAGGTCTCCCGCTCCTTCGCCGTCGCCTCGCCCGAGATCACCGTCTTGAAGAGGGCGGCCGCCTCGGCGGCCGGAAGATCGGCCGTGCGCGCTGTCGGGTGGCCGTGGTCGGTCGCCGTCGCACCGAGTGATTTGAAGAAGGCGCGGCGGATACGGTGGACGTCGAGATAGCCTTGCCAAGTCATCGCCGCACCGCCGAGCGCGGTGAACTGCGCGACGTTCTGAGTAAAGCCTTCCCGGTCGGGATCGACGACGAAATCTGGCCGATAGGCCGGCAGCACACGCCCCTGCCAGCCGCTGTCGCGGAGCACCTGGTGATGCGCGAGATCGCTCAAGGGACTGTCCGTTGTCGAAATGACCTCGATGTTGAACCGCTCATAAAGCGCACGCGGTCGGAAAGCGGGCGTTGCCAGCTGCGCCGCGATCTGGTCGAAGAGCCGATCGGCATTCGCCGGCGTCAGACGCTCCGTGATATCGAACAAGGTCTCGAGCGAATGCTCGAACCAGAGGCGCGTGGGCGTGGCACGGAAGAGATGGAAATGGGCTGCGAAAAGGCGCCAGATCGCGCGACTGTCGGTCTCCACAGCCTGCCCGTCCCGCCGCGGGATGCCGAGCGCGTCGAGCGAGACGCCCTGGGAGTAGAGCAGGCGGAAGATGTAATGATCAGGCTTGACGAAGAGCGTCGCGGGGTCGGGAAACGCAGCGTCCGTCGCATACCAGGCCGGGTCGGTATGACCGTGCGGGGAGACGATCGGCAAGCCGGCCACGGACTGGTAGAGGCGGCGGGCGATGCCGCGGGTCGTGGGATCGACGGGCAGAAGCCGGTCGGGGTGCAATGCCATGACAGCCTCTCCTTCGGGCTTGATTTCTCCCGACACTGGAATTGATATATTAGCATGTCAATTCCTCTCGCCGCAGGGCAGCCCCTGGTGCGCGTCACCTCGGCCGCCGCCATCCACCGCCAGCTGCAAGCGGCCATCCTTGCGCTGGAGCTGCCGCCCGGCACCGCCCTGCAGGACAAGCTGCTGTCGGTCCAGTTCGCCGTCAGCCGCACCCCCGTGCGCGAAGCGCTGATCCGCCTCGCCGAGGAAGGGCTGGTGGAGATCCGTCCGCAATCCGGCACCTTCGTCTCACGCATCCGCGCCGCAGCGATCCCCGAAGCGCAGGACATCCGCCTCGCCCTCGAGACCATGACGGTGAAGCGCGCGGCCCGCAGTTGCGATGCCGAGGGTCTGGCGAAGCTCGACCGTCTTCTCGCGCGCCAGGCACAATGCGCGGCGGACGAGGACACGACGGGCTTCCACGAGGCGGATGAAGCCTTCCACGAAGCCATCGGCGAGATCGCGGGCAGGCCGACGACCTGGCGCCTTATCCGCAGCGTGAAATTGCAGATCGACCGCGCCCGACGCCTCACTTTGCCAGTGCCCGGGCGGATGGCGCAGGTGATCGCCGAGCATCAGGCGATCCATGCCGCGATCGCGGATCAAGATGCCTCAGCCGCGGTCCGCGCGATGACGTCCCATCTCTCGGTTCTGCTGCCTGACATCGCCCGGCTGCGCCAGGACCACCCCAGCTACTTCGCCTGAAACGGCTCAACCTTGGTCATCCGCCCGGCATGACGGGCGGGCGGCCCATGCTCGCCGCGGCGTCGACGACGAAGTCGAGGAAGGCGCGCACCTTGGCCGGCGGCAGATGACGGCTGGGATGGTAGACGTGCAGAGGGAAGCGCTCCCCGTTCCACTCCGGAAACAACTCGACGAGCGTGCCCGCGGCGAGCATCGCATCGAGGCCGAGCGCCATGGGTTGCGCGATGCCCAGCCCGGCAGCGCAGGCGGCCAGGGCGGTTGCGACGTCATTGACGATGACCCTGCCGCGGACGTTCACAGGAAGAATTCGCCCATCCTGCCAGAACTCCCAGGCGAAGGGCTGGCCGGTGACGGGATCGCGGAACAGCAGGCACTCATGGCCATCCGCCGCCAGCGCGCTCGGATGCGCCGGCCTGCCATGGCGCACGAGATAGGCGGGCGCGGCGCACGTCAGGATCCGCGTCTCCAACAGCTTGCGCGTCACTAGCCCCGAAGGCTCCGGCTCGCCGAAACGCACGGCGGCGTCGAAGCCTTCGGACACCAGGTCGCCCAGCCGGTCGCGCACCACGATGTCGAGCGTCAGGCCGGGATGGGCCGCGAGAAAGCCCTGCAGATGCGGGGCGAGGAAGAGTTGGGCGAACCATGCGTCGCAATTGATGCGGAGCCGCCCGGTGACCGTGCGCCCCTCACCGGCCGCGCCGCGCGCCGCCTCCACCATGGCCGCCATCAGGGGCGACAGGTCGGCGACGAGCCGCGCGCCCGCCTCCGTCAGCTGCGTCGCGCGCGGGTTGCGGTCAAAGAGCCGAAGACCCAGCCGGGCTTCCAGACGGCCGATGGCGCGGCTGACGCCGGATGGCGTTAAACCAAGTACAAGGGCGGCGCGGGCGAAGCTGCCGGTTTCTGCCACGGCGATCAGGGTGCTAACCCCGCTCAGCAGCCGCGCATCGGCATCCATCGTGATTCTCCGTCATCCATAGGATGACAAAACTGCGCTCACGTCATGCTTCTTGGGAAGCCCATCCTGCCGCCACCGGCACCCGGCCGGCACAGGAGAGTTCATGACCATGCAGAACAAACGCGTCGCCATTCTCGGCGGCACATCCGGCATCGGGCAGGCGCTTGCCGCCGCCGTTCTCGCCGAAGGCGGCATTCCGATCGTCGTCTCCCGCACCGCGGACAGCGTCACCGAGACCTGCCGCAGGCTCGGACCGGCGGCGCAGGGTTTCACGGCCGATCTCGCCTCGGAGCGGGAGATCGCGGACCTCTTCAACCGCATCGGCGCCTTCGATCACCTGGCCTTCACCGCCGGCGAGCCCTTGCTGTTGCAGCCGCTCGCCGAGTTGGATCTGGCGGCAGCCCACCGCTTTCTGGAAACACGGTTTTGGGGCGCACTCACCGCGGCGAAACACGCGGCGGGGACTTTGCGCCCGGGCGGGTCCATCACCTTCACCTCCGGCATCGCCGGGGTGCGGCCGCCCGGTGCCGGATGGGCGCTCGGCGCCAGCATCTGCGCCGCCATGGACGGCCTGACCCGGGCGCTGGCCCTGGAACTCGCGCCCATGCGCGTCAACCTCGTCTCGCCCGGCTTCGTGCGCACGCCGCTGTGGCGCGAGATCGAGAGCGAGGCGCGGGAAGCGCTCTTCGCCACCGCCGGAGCCAAGCTGCCCGTGGGCCGCATCGGCGTGCCGGAAGAGATTGCGCAAGCCTACCTCTTCCTGATGCAGTCCGGCTTCACGACCGGCGAGACGCTGGTGCTCGACGGTGGCGGCCGCCTCGTCTGATCGGGCGCTAAAAGGCGCTCGTCAGGCGAAAGGATCCTCGTCCTTCGGCCAGAAGGGGCCAGTCTTCCGCGCATAGGGGATGGCGGCGAAATCCTGGCTGAGCGCGCCGGGCGAGGTCGCATACAGCACGTCGCTCGCGATGGGTGCGAAGCCCGCGTGGAAATGCTGCATGGACTTGACGATGATGATGCCGAGCGAGGCGGGGTCGAGGCCGAGCGCCGCCATCGCCTCGGGATGAAAGGTCTGGGTGCGGAGCGTGCAGAGGACGAGGTCGATCCCCTCGCCCCGCACCCAGGCGGAGGGGCCGAGGGAGACTGGCGCCGCCCCGAAGCGCTGCGTCACCTCCTCTGCCAGACCCATCACCGTCACCCGCATGTCGACGGGCATGCCCGAAGCCGGGCCGCATTTGCCGCCGATGCGGAGATCGAGCTCGGCGCCCAAGCCTGCCTCGCGGCAGAAGCGCACGGCGATCGGGTCCCATAGATAACCGAGCATCACCCCGGTGAGCCCCTTGGCGCGGACCGCCTGCAGGAAGAAGGTCGAGTCCCCCGGGGCGCCGCCGCCGGGATTGTCCGCCACATCGGCGATGACGACCGGGCGTCCGGGCTTCTCGGCGCGCAGCTCGTCGGCCACTGCGAGTGCTGCCGCGATGGTCAGGGAGGGCGGAGACAGCTCCTTGCGCATCGCGAAAAAGGCCTCGCCGTAATGGCGTGCGGTGGCCGTCGCACAGTCCACGTCTCCATCGACGACCGCCAGGAGCTTGGCGCCGACATCGGGCACGTCGCCCCAGGGAAAGCCATGGACCAGAGAGAGGGACAGAATGCCCTCCCGCCCCTCGTGCCGGCGCAAGTGATCCACGAAATCGCGCAGGGGCTGGGCGGTCGGCCGGAACAGGCCGATCATCCGGCAGTCATAGACGGCCATCACCGGCCGCGTGCGGCCGGACGCCGCGTCGGCGGCGAGGGTGAACAGCTCCTCCGCCCGCTCTGGGATGTCGGTATGCGGATAGTCCTTGTAGGTGAGGAGGATGGTCGCGGCGCGCAGCATTGCGTCCGTCAGGTGGCAGTGGAGATCGAGTTCCACGCCAATCGTCACCGCTGGACCGACGGCCGCACGCACTGCGGTCAGCAGGTCGCCCTCGCAATCCTCGTAGCCCTCCGCGACCATCGCGCCGTGCAGCGCGAGCAGCACGACGTCCGGCCGTGCTGCTTGCAGATCGGCGAGAATTTCGTTGCGGAAACCTTCGTAGACCGCACGCGCCGTGACACCGCCGGGCTCGGCATAGGCGCATAGGCTCTCCGCCACCTGCCAGCCCAGCGCCTCGGCCCTGCGGCGCCATACGTAGAGCTGGGCCGAGCAATAGTTCTCCGGCCGCCGCGTCGCATCGCCATGGGCGACGAAGCCCTCGGCGAAAGCCTGGGCTCCGGTCGGCAGAGGCGCGAAGGTGTTGGTCTCGGTGTCGAGCGCCGCGATGAAGAGCTTCATTCCTTCGCGCCGCGCCGGATCAGCGGCCGTAATGGGCGGTGAGGCTCACCTTCTCGATCGTGGCAAAATGCAGGTAGTAGCCGACCTGAGCGCCCGGGCTGTCGGCGTTCAGCGGCAGGCTCTCCTCCTTCAGCGCATGCAGCGTGAAGATGTAGCGGTGCGGCTTGTCGCCCTCGGGCGGGCAGGGTCCGCCGTAGCCGGCTACCCCGAAATCCGTCCGCCCTTCTACCGCGCCCGCCGGAAGGCCGGATTTGCCGGGATGGCTCGCCCCTTCGGCAATCTCGGTCGCGTCGGCCGGAATGTTGAAGACGGTCCAATGCCACCAGCCACTGCCAGTCGGCGCATCCGGGTCGTAGCAGGTGAGCGCGAAGCTCTTCGTACCCGCCGGCGCGCCAGACCAGGAGAAGCCGGGAGAGATATTGGCACCCGTGCAGCCGAAGCCGCCGAAGACATGGCGCATCGCGATGGATCCGCCGTCGGTGAAGTTGGGGCTCGTCAAGCTCAAGGTCATGGCGGGGCGTCTCCTTCGGATTGGTCAGCGCCCGATGTCATGCGGCTGCCGGGCCAGCGTCAAGGCCCGGCAAAAGCGTCTGCAAAGGGCTCGCGGGCTTTTCATGGGCGAGCAGCCATGCCTTGCGGGACAGCCCGCCGCCATAGCCGGTGAGGGTCGCGTCGGCGCCGATCACCCGGTGGCAGGGCACCACGACGGCGATGGGATTGGCGCCATTGGCCGCCCCCACGGCCCGGCTGGCGGCAGGCCGCCCGATCATCGCCGCGAGCTGCCCATAGCCACTGGTCCTCCCGGGCGGAATACGGCGGAGCGCCGCCCAGACGCTGCGCTGGAAGGCGGTGCCGCCCGTCGCAGTCTCGATCCCGTCGAGGGCCGCGAAATCGCCGGCGAAATACCGGTCGAGCGGCGCGCGCAGCGCAGGCGGCGCCGCAGCCGGTGCCAGTGACACTCTGCCGTAGTGCAAGCGCAGCAGCCGCTGCATGCGCGGCTCGTAGTCGTGAAAGTCGAGGGCGCGCAGCACCGTGCCCTCGAAGACGAGCAGGATCTCGCCAATGGGCGAGGCGATCCGGTCAAGCGACAAGTGCATGGGCGTTTTCTCCCTTGGTCGCGATGGCATGAAGCCAGAGGTGAATGGCGGCATAGGCCCGCCACGGGCGCCAGGCCTCGGCAGCGGCCGCGAGGGCGCGGCCGTCCAGCCCCGCCGCGCGCTGCAGCCCGACATCCTGGGCAGGAAAGGCATCGGGTTCGCCCAGCGCCATCAGGGCGATGCATTGCGCCGTCCACGGTCCGATGCCGGGAATGGCGGTCAGCCGCGCCGTGGCGGCCTCCAGCCCCTGACCGCGATCGAGCAGATCGGGCGCGGCCAGCAGCGCTTCCGCCAGATTGACGATGGCGGAGGCGCGGGCGCGGGGCATGTTGAGATCGAGGCTGAGGGTCTCGCGCGCCGCGACCAGGCGTGCCGGCGTGGGAAAGAGCGCCGTCAGGCCGGGCACGCCACTCTCGACCGGCTGGCCCAACAGGGCGACGAGCCGGCCGGCGAGCCCACGCGCTGCCGCGAGGCTCACCTGCTGGGCCAGGATGATGCGGACAGCGGTCTCGAGCGGCTCCCAACTGCCGGGCAGGCGCAGGCCTGGCCAGGCCGCGATGCTCGGGGCGAGACGCGGGTCGCGCGCCAGCAGCGCGTCGATCGGTCCCGGATCGGCACCGAGATCGAGCAGGCCGCGCAGACGGGCGACGATTTCCGGCAAGGCGCGGAGGGCGGGAAAGACCACCAGCAGACGGAGATGGTCCGCCCCGCCGGGTTTCACCGCGACGTGGCCGTAGTGCTCGCCCAGACGAATGAGGCGGTGATACCGGCCCTCGACCACCATCTCCACGCCGGGGATCGCATGGGCGGCAAAGAGCCGCAGCATGCTCGGCCAATCATAGGGTGGACGAAACGGCAGGCTCAGCGTGAGCCCGGCTTGACCGTCGGCGCGCCCCGCGCCGGCCCGCCGCATGGCGCTGGGCGGCCGGCCATAGAGCGTGCGGAAGACGTGGTTGAAGCGACGGAGGCTTTCGAAGCCGGAGGCGAGCGCCACTTCGGTCAGCGGCAGGTCCGTCTCCTCCACCAATTGACGTGCCAGCAGGTTGCGGCGCGTCTGTGCAACCTGCGCCGGGCTCGCCCCGAGATGGGCGGCGAAGAGCCGCCGCAACTGCCGCTCGCCGATGCCGAGGCGCGCGGGCAGCTGATCCGGGCCGAGCCCTGTGGCGATCAGTGCCATCGCACGGGCGACGTGGCGGTGCGCTGGCGCCAGGCTCGGGGCGCGTTCCGGCCGGCAGCGCAGACAGGAGCGATACCCCGCGACCTCCGCCGCCGCCGCCGAAGGATAGAAGGTGCAGTTTTCGGGCTTCGGCGTCTGCGCCGGGCACACGGGCCGGCAATAGATTCCGGTCGTCCGCACCGCCGTGAAGAACCGTCCGTCGAAGCGGGCGTCGCGCGTCAGCAGCGCCTGATAACAAAGCGCAGGGTCGAGCGCGGCAGGAACGAGGGGTAGAGCTTGCGACATGACCCGATCATGGCATGCCGGCTACGCCTTCGCTCGCCGTTTTCGGACAAGACCGTGAGACGCTCAGGAAACGAGGCGACCCACCACCGTGCCGGGTTCGACCACCGCATTCGCGGCCGCGAGGATCGTCAAAGCTCCCGCCGCTGGCGCCATGATCTCGTGCCGCGCACTCTCGATGCGGATTTCCGCGATCTTGGCACCGGCCGCCACCCGTTCGCCATCCGCCACGAACCAGCGTTCCAGAATGCCCTCCGGCAGCATGCCGTTCTGCCAGAGTTCTTCACCCAGTCTGATCTCGGTCATGGAAGCCTCCCCTTTCGTCGAGGAAAGGCTTGCGTCATTGCGGCATCGGACGCCTTGACCGACATCAAGCCCGTGCAGATTTCACGGCCTTGCGCGGCTTGGCGGAACGGCCATTCCAGTAGCCGGCAAGCAGAGAGCCGGAAATGTTGTGCCAGACCGAAAAAATGGCCGCCGGCAGGGCCGCGAGGGGCGAGAAGTAGAGCTTGCCCAGGGCCGCGGCGAGGCCGGAATTCTGCATGCCGATCTCGAAAGCGAGTGTGCGGCAGATGCTCTCCGGAAATCCCAATAGGCGCCCGCCCCAATAGCCGCCGAGATAGCCCGTGCCATTGTGCAGAACGACCGCGAGCAGAACGATGGGCCCGACGCGCGCGATGGCACCCGCCGTCGCCGCCACCACGGCGGCTATGATGAGCAGGATGCAGATCATGGAGACGAGCGGCAGAAGCGGCTCCACCCGCCGCATCGCCTTGTGCGCGACGACGTTGACGGTGACGCCGAGCGCCACCGGCAGCAGCACGATGCGGAGAATGCTGAGCAGCAGGCCCAGCGTGTTCACCTCGATGCCGTGGGCGACGTAGAGACGAACCAGCAGCGGGGTGGCGACCACGCCAACCAGCGTGGAGACGGCGCTGATCGTCACCGACAGTGCCACGTCTCCCCCGGCGAGATAGACCATGACGGTGGAGGAGGTGCCGCTCGCGACCGACCCCACCAGCACCATGCCGACGGCGAGCTGCGGCGACAGGCCGAGAAGCCTGGCGATGACGAAGGCGGCGAGCGGCATGATGACGTAGTGAAGCAGGATGCCGGCCGCGACCGGCCCGGGCTCACGCGCGACGCGGCGGAAATCCGCAGGCGTCAGCGTGACCCCCATGGCGAACATGATGATACCGAGCAGCAGCGTCACATGCGGCAGGATGGGCTTGAAGGTCGCCGGTGCGAAAAACGCCCCAACCGCGAACAGCAGTGCCCAGAGCGGGAAGAGTCGCGTGACGAAGCGCATGGACAAGTCTCCTCGGTCGCGGGCCCTCAGTCACGACCGAAGCGACGCACGGCTAGGGGATCAGCAAGAGGCCGTCGCCT
Organism: Acidisoma sp. 7E03; assembly: GCF_054665075.1. Lineage (NCBI taxonomy): Bacteria > Pseudomonadati > Pseudomonadota > Alphaproteobacteria > Acetobacterales > Acidocellaceae > Acidisoma > Acidisoma sp. 7E03. The sequence goes on along the minus strand of NZ_BAAFHE010000006.1, from coordinate 31,424 downwards.
AGCGTGTTTTCGCCCGCAGGAACATAGCGCCTGCGCGCCGTCTCATTCGTGATGATGCTCGTGCATCGCGCCCTTGGTCGCGCCGTGATGCCCACAGCAATGCCGCGGCGCCATCGTCACCGGATTGCGGCGCTTCAGCATCACCGCCCCCAGCGCGACGAGGCCCAAGAGGATGTTGAGCCAGAAGGTGTAGTTGACCGAGAAATGCGTCTTCTCCGCCTGCATCTGGCCGGAATGGGCGGGGATCAGCCCAAGGCCGCCGAAGGCGAGTTCCATGATCAGAGCTGCGATCACCATGGTCGCGTAGAAGAGGCCAAAGATGTAGGCGGCCATCTTCCAGCCGTAGTAGCGGCGGTAGACGTCGAGCAGCGGCAGGACGATCAGATCGGCGAAGAGGAAGGCGAGGACACCGCCGAAGCTGACGCCAGAGCCCCAGAGGACGGCTGCCATCGGCACGTTGCCGATGGAGCAGACGAAGGAGAGCATGGCGACCAGCGGCCCGAGCAGGGCGTTGAGCGGCACCTGGACCCAGGGGCTCGCGCCATGGACGAAGAGCGTCTGCCACCACCCCTGCGGCACGAAGGCGGCCAGCCCCCCGGCGATGACGAAGCCGAGCACGATGTCCTTCCACAGCATCTGCCAATCCATGACGAAGGCGTGGGAGGCTTTGACCCAGGTTTCTCGCTGCCCGAGCTTGTGCCAGACCGTGCCGGGCTGTTCGGCGGCATCGCCGTGGTGATGGGCGTGGCCGCCCTGCCCTTCATCGTGATGCCGTGCCTCTTCCACCAGCCGCTTCGGATAGGTGAGCTTCACCAGCAGGGCGAGGACGATGATCAGCACCACGCCGCCGATCCATTCGCCGGCCATGAAGGGCCAGCCCATGAGCAGCAGCAGCACGATGCCGAGTTCCAGTACCAGGTTGGTCGAGGCGAAGAGGAAGGCGAGGCTCGGGACCAGCGCGGCCCCGCGCTTGAAGAGGGTGCGGCTGACCGAGGCTGAGGCATAGGAGCAGCTGGAACTCGCAGCGCCTGCCACCGTCGCCAACGCGATCTCCCGCAGGCCGTTGCGGCCCAGCGCCTTCTGCATATGCGCCTTGGAAACGATGGTCTGCAGCAGGGCCGAGATGGCGAAGCCGAGCACGAGGCTCCACCCCACCTGCCAAGCCATGCCGAGGATCATCAACGCCGCCTGTTGCAGCTCTCTCGCGAAAACATCCATCCCTCGCCCTCCGCACTGCGGTTCAGGCTAAGAGATAGTGCTTCCCATTATGGGAAGGTCCAGGGTGCGGACGCCCTCTCTGCGTCAGGCAGCCATGCCGCGCGCGAAGTCGTCGGCTCGGCCCACCGCTTCTGCGGACAAATTCTGGCGCGCGTAATCGAGATCAAAGCGCAGTTGCAGAGTCAGCCAGAACTCCGGGCTGGTTGAGAAGGCATGGCCCAGCAGGATCGCCGTCTCTCCGGTAATGCGACGCGTGCCGTTGATGATGGCGGTGATCCGGTTGGTCGGGACGCCGAGCGATTGCGCCAGGCGATTCGCGCTGATGCCATGCGGCTTCAGAAACTCCTCCTTGAGGATCTCTCCGGGATGGATGAGCAGGTTCGGGTCCATGCGTCGCCCCTCAATGATAATCGACGATTTCGACGTCTTCCGCATCCGAACCGGTCCACCGGAAACATACCCGGTACTGATCATTAATCCGGATCGCATGATGCCCAGCGCGATCACCCTTCAATGCCTCGAGCCGATTGCCCGGGGGCGACCGCAAATCGTCCAGCGACCGCGCCGCATCGATCATCAAGAGCTTGCGCCGCGCGACCCGCATGAAGGAACGCCAGGCTGGATCGCCCGCCTCCCCTGCGAAGAGCCGCTGCGTCTGCTTCGAGCGGAAGTGCCTAATCATCAAGCGCCGTTACGCTTTACGTCTCGCATAATAGCCAGATACGCGCCTCGGCACTAGCCAGAAAGCGCCTCCACCCCCACGAGACTGCCCAAGAACGGAAACACCTCGGGCGCGCCAGCCGCGAGGGGATGGCCGGTCCACATGCCGTCCTCGGCGAGGAAATCACTCACCGTGCCGCCTGCAGCCTCGATGAGGCAGAGGCCGGCCAGGCAATCCCAGGAATTGATGTGGGGCTCGACATAGCCGAGCAGGCGGCCGCAAGCGACGTCGCACAGCATCAGCGCGCCAGAGCCGTTGCGGAAGAACATGCCACCGGCTTCGAGCAGCTTTTCCAGCAGCGGCAGCAGCGTCGCGGCGCCCACGCGGGAGGAATAGCCCAGGCCCGTCAGGCCGTTGGTGAGGCGGGCTTCCGGCCGCACGCGGATCGGCGCGCCGTTCAGCGTCGCCCCCTGCCCGCGCCGACCGATGAAGAGTTCCCCCCGCGCGGGTGCGGCAACGAAGCCCAGTTCCACGCGCCCGTCGAGCACGAAGGCGATGGAGACGCACCAGTTCGGCATGTTGCTGACGAAGGGCTGCGTGCCGTCGATGGGGTCCACCACCCAGATGCCGCGGGCGCCGGACACCGCATCGCTCCGTCCCGTCTCCTCACCGAGGAAAGCATCCTCGGGGAAGGCCTCGGCCAGACGGTCACGGATCAGAATCTCGGTATTGAGATCGGCCTCGCTCGCCATGTCTTGTGGGCCCTTGGACTTGATGGTGAGGCTGCCGAGGCTCTGGAAATAGCCCATGGCCAGAGCGCCGGCCTCCTCCACCAGGCGGCTGCCGAAGGCGAAGCGGGAGTCGAGGTCGAAATCAGCCATTGTCTCTCTTTCGTCGAAGGTCAGGCGTCGCGCCACAGCCAGGCGGCGCCGCGCACGCCGCTGCTGTCGCCATGGCGCGCTGGAAGGATGGGGGTCTCGAAGACGGTCGAAAAGGTATAGCGCGCGAGAACCGGCGGCAGGTCACGATACAGTTCCTCGACGTTCGACATGCCCCCACCCATGACGAAGACATCGGGATCGAGGGCATTGACGACGAGGGAGAGGCCGCGGGCCACGCGGTCGACATAGCGGTGCCAGATGAGCCCGGCGAGACGGTCCCCCTCGCGCATCTTCTGGATGATGCCGGGCGAAGTGATGGCGCCCGGGTCCATGTCGGGCGGCGCATGGCGCAGGTAGTCGGCGCGGAAGGCGCGGCCGGAGACCCAGGTTTCGAGGCAGCCATGCTTGCCGCAGTAGCAGGGGGTGCCGGGAATCTCCGTGAGATCGGGCATGGGCAGAGGGTTGTGGCCCCATTCGCCGGCGCTGTTATTCGGCCCGTGATGCGCCCGGCCACCCACGGCAATTCCCGCTCCCGCTCCCGATCCCAGGATGACCGCGAAGACGACATTGTAGCCGGCGCCGGCGCCATCCACCGCCTCGGAGGCCGCAAGGCAATCGGCATCGTTCTCCACCCGGATCTCGCGGCCCAGCACGCGGCGGAGATCGGCCTCCACCGGGCGCCCCAGCAGCCAGGTGGAGCTTGCCCCCTTGCCGCGCCGGCTGCGCGGCTCGAGCGAGCCGGGAATGCCGATGCCAATACTGCCGCTCTCGCCTGCCTCTGCTTCCAGTCGCCCGACGAGATCGGCGACCAGGCTCAGGCAAGCATCATAGTCGCCGCGCGGCGTGTCGACCCGCAGGCGGGCGCGCTGCTCGCCCTCCGCCGTCATGGCAATTCCTTCGATCTTGGTGCCGCCCCAGTCGATGCCGATGAGCATGGCCTCTCCTACCTGACCGCGGCGCGTCTGCCGCGCGCCTCTCCGTGAACTTATGCGATGAGCATATAAATTTGTCACGGAGGCTTGGATGCTTGAGGCCACGGCCATCGCGGCCTATGGAGCCGTCATGGCCATCACCCAGTTCCTGCCGCACGCCACCCTGCATCTGCACCAGCACGACCTGCCACCCGATCTCGACCTCGGGCCCGTGGTCGCGGTGGATACAGAGACCATGGGGCTCGACCCCCGGCGGGACCGGCTCTGCCTGATCCAGCTGTCGGCCGGAGACGGCCAGGCGCATCTCGTCCAGCTCATTCCCGAGAACCTGGGCGGCCGCGGCACCGACTGCCCCAACCTGAAGGCGTTGCTCGCCGACCGCGCGCGCCTCAAGCTCATGCACTTCGCCCGCTTCGACGTCGCCATCCTCTACCACGCGCTCGGCGTCGAGGCGGCGCCCGTGGTCTGCACCAAGATCGCGGCGAAGCTGGTGCGCACCTTCACCGAGCGGCACGGCCTGCGGGATCTCTGCCGCGAGTTGCTGGGCATCGACATTTCCAAGCAGCAGCAGACGAGCGATTGGGGCGCGCCCGAGTTGTCTCCTGAACAGCTCGCCTATGCGGCGTCGGACGTGCTGCATCTGCATGCCCTTTGGGCCCGACTGGAAGCCCTGCTGCTGCGGGAAGGCCGGCGGGATCTGGCGCAGGCCTGCTTCGACTTCCTGCCCGCGCGGTGCAGGCTCGATCTTCTCGGCTACGACGAGCCCGACATCTTCGCCCATCGGGGCTGAGCTGAGAGCGGCTCGCAACACGCCGCCGCTGTGCTAGACATTGCAGATTGTCAGAACCGGAAAACGGCCATGATCGACCTCGACTACCCGGCCCTCGATGCGACCCCTGTGGCGAGCGACCCCTACACCCACATCGTCGTCGAAAACTTCGTAAAGCCCGAAAGCTTGGCCGCCGTGGTGGCGGAACTGCCAAAGCTGTCGAAGGGCGGTTCCTTCCCGATCGATTCCCTGCGCCTGGGGCCGCACGCCAAAGCGCTGATGAAGGAGCTGGAAGGTCCGCGCTTCCGCGAGGCCGTCGCCCGCAAGTTCGGCCTCGATCTCGATGGCGCGCCCACCATGGTGACGCTGCGCGGCGCCTCGCGGGAGAAAGATGGTCGCATCCATTGTGACAGCACGACCAAGCGCGTGACGATCCTGCTCTACCTCAATCCTGAGACCGAAGCCTGGGCGCGGCGCGAGGGCTGCCTGCGCCTCCTGCGCGGGCCCGATGACATCGAGGATTACGTGGTGGAGGTGCCACCCGTGAACGGCACCCTGCTGATCTTCCCGAATGGCCCCACCACCTGGCACGGCCATAAGCAGTTCGTCGGCACCCGCTACGTCATCCAGCTCAATTACATGACGACGGATTCGACGGCACGGTCGGAAATGCGCCGCCACAAGGTATCCGCTTTCATCAAGCGCCTCACCTCCTCGGCCGCCTGAGACCGGGGGCGGTGCACGCGATGAGAGGATGGATTCGGGCGGCGCTGCTCGCCTGCCCTCTGCTGATGCTCGTCGGCTGCGGGGTCTTCATCCAGCAACACGCCGTCGGCAATCCGCACGTGCCACAGCCGGTGAAGCCAGTGTCGATCTCCGCCTATCTCGGCCGTTGGTACGAGATCGCCCGGTATGACCAGAGCTTCCAGGCCGGCTGCGACGGGGTGACCGCCGACTACAGCCTAAAGCCCAGCGGCAAGCTCGCCATCGTCAACACCTGCCGCGATCCGGACGGCAAGACGCGGCAGGCCCGCGCCCTGGCCTATGTTCTGCCCGATACCGCGAATACCAAGCTCAAGGTCAGCTTCTTCGGCCCTTTCTACATCGGGAACTATTGGATCCTCGATCACGCGGACGATTACGCCTGGGCGATCGTTGGAGATCCCACTGGCCGTTACCTCTGGCTGCTCGACCGCAAGCCGGTGCCGAGTGCGGCGGAGACGGACGCGCTCATCGCGCGCGCGGCAGCGCTCGGCTACGACGTCTCGATGCTGCGGCGAACCCAGCAGCCCTGACCCGGGTCAGGCAGCGCTTTCCAGCCGGTCACGCCCCGCGTCCTTGGCGTGATACAGCGCACGATCGGCGCGGGCATAGATTTCCTTAGCGGTCTGCCCCGGCAAGATAGCCGCGACACCGGCGGACGACGTGCAAACGAGGCCGGGCAATTCCGCGATGAGCCGCGCCTGCCGGACATCGGCCAGAATGCTGTTCACCACCCGAAGTGCGGCCGCCAGTTCCGTCTCCGGTAGGATCAACATGAACTCCTCGCCCCCGACCCGCCCAAAGCGGTCATGCCGCCGTATCGCCTGCTGCACCAAGCGTGCAAAGGCGACGAGAATGCGATCCCCTACCTGATGGCCGAAACTGTCGTTGACGCGTTTGAAGAGGTCGAGATCGAAGAGGCAGACGCAGGCGCGCCCGACAGCGCCCCGGGTCATAGCCTCGCTGATATCTTCGAGCGCGCGCATCATGGCACTTCGGCTCGCGACCCCGGTCAGATCATCCGTCTGAGAGGCCCGCACGGCGACGTCCCGCGCTTGCCGCAACTCCCGGTCACCCACCCGCAGATGCGTGATGTCGGTGGCAAGACACAGCATCCAGCCATCGGCATCGACCGTTTCCGTCATCCAGAACCAGCGGCCGTCGGCCTGGTCCATCTCGAAGGCGCGATAGGGCTGCTTTCCGCGGCGCGACTTGGTGGAGGCCAGCCAAGCCTCGAAATCGGGGGACTGGACGACGGTTCCGCCCGCGCTGCCCAGGTTGCGGCGCATGATCTCTTCCCACAGCGGCCCATCCGTCGCCGCCAGCGCGAATGCCGCACGAAAGGCGGGGTTGGCATAGCGCAATCGGTCCGTCCGGTCATAGAGCGCGATCAACACCGGGCTCTCGCCCTGAAGCGCGGCAAGCTTGGCCTGAATGTGACGGTCCATCAGAGAATCATGATCCGAAGACGCCTCCGCCTCCGTTACACATTCAGTACAGAATGAGTAAGCGCCGATTCACGATGCCATGAAGCCAGCCGCACCTCAAACCAAGTCGACATCAACCCGGGGTGGAATGGCGGCTACTCGGCCGCGAGCCGGTGGAGATGGAAGCCGCTGCCCGGTGCGCCCTGTGCCAGTTGCGCCACCAGCGCGGCCAGCAGGGCCGGCGCCTCCTCTTCGAAACGCCAGGGTGGGTTGACGACCAGCAGACCGCTGCCGTTGAGGCGATCGGGCGCCACGGGCTCGCGCAGCAGCAGTTCCGCCGCCACGACGTCCCGAATGTCACCGTCCGCCACCGCCTGGTGGAAGGCCCGCACCGGCGCCCGATGCTTGATTGGATACCAGACGGCGATCACGGCCGAAGGGAATTTGGCGCAGGCTTGCTGCAGCACCGATACGAGGCGGCCGAACTCGTTCCCCTGCTCGAAGGGCGGGTCGATGAGAACGAAAGCCCGCTTCTCCGGCGGCGGCAGAAAGGCCCCGATGGCTTCGTAGCCGTCCCGCAGATGGACCGCGACCTGCCGGTTGCCGCGGAAGGTGGCCCGAAGCACGGCATGATCCTCGGGATGCAGTTCGCAACAGACCAGCCGGTCCTGGGGCCGGAGACAGGCGGCGATGAAGGCGGGGGAACCGGGATAGAGGCCGAGCTGGCCGACGAGCCCCAGGTAATCGGCGAGCGCTGGATCCGGTGGAGCGGCAAGCAGCCGCCCGATGCCCCCCTGCCACTCGCCCGTCCGCCGCGCCTCCTCACCCGAGAGATCGTAGCGGCCGAGTCCCGCATGGGTGTCGAGACTCAGGAATCCCGCCGCCTTGCGCTGCATCGCCCGGACCAGCCACAACAGCAGCGCATGCTTCATGCAGTCGGCGAAATTGCCGGCGTGGAAGGCGTGGCGGTAGTTCACGGCACGCGAGCGCTCAGAGGCGAGAGACCGGTGTGGCCGTCTCGATCGCCGGCAGTTCGGCGAGGCGCTCCACGATCGCCTCGGGGGTTTCCAGAATCTCGAACCACTCATGGGCGCGGGCCGGCACGAACCCCATGGCGACATAGCCATCCACCAGGCGGCGGAAATGCGTGCCCCAGCCCATCACGTCGCAGATCAGGATCGGCTTCGCATGCAGATCGAGCTGCCGCCAGGTGACCATCTCGAAGGTTTCATCCAAGGTGCCGAGGCCGCCCGGAAGGGTGACGAAGCCATCCGACATCTCGAACATGCGGCGCTTGCGGCTGTGCATGCTGTCGGTGACGATCATCTCGGTCACCTTCGTATGGGCGACTTCGCGGCGGGCGAGGAAATCCGGGATGATGCCGATCACGGTCCCGCCCACACCGAGCGCGCCGTCGGCGACCGCGCCCATCATGCCGATCGACCCGCCGCCGAAGATGACGGTGATGCCGGCCTGCGCCAGTCCACGGCCCAAAGCAGTCGCCGTTTCCCGGAAGATCGGATCGCTGCCCGATGCCGCACCACCGAAAACCGTCACTGCCTTGATTGCCGGCATCCCGTCCGTCCTTTGCAAGAAACCTGTCCCCTTGGTGGCAGGCAGACCCGCCCGATGCAACCCTCGAGCGAGCGAGGAAGCCCCCCGTCCGCGTGAAACCGCGCGCACCGTTCACAAAGCCGTGCTAGAAAGATGACGATTCGCAAACAAGCCCGATAGGGCGGCAGGATTGTCTTCATGACCGAGGTAACGCAGCAGGGGATCACACGGCCGACGCGACGGGGCAGCCCCTTCGGCATCGCGACCCTTGCCGCCCTCTGTCTGGTCGGTGCAGCCGGCCTCTATTTCTACGAGATGCATGGCCGCTCCCCCTCGGTCGCACCCTCCGCCGTGGCGCCGACCGCGGGCACGACAACCGCCGCCGCGTCATCCGCGACACCCCCTGCCGCAGTCCCCGCCAAGCCGGTTTCCGTCGCCACTGCGCCGACGGCTGCGCCCGCCGCCCCAGGGCCCGCCACCGCTGCACCAAGCGTGGACGTCGTCCGCGTCGACAAGGGGGGAAATCTGGTCATGGCCGGGCGGGCGGCCCCGGGCGAGACCCTGACCATCCGCAACGGGGGCGCAGACATCGGTACGGCCACGGCGGGTGATGATGGGCAATGGGTCTTCCTGCCCGATGCGCCACTGCAGCCGGGCGCACATCAGCTGACGGTTTCGGGCCCCGGCGTGGGCGCCACGGATACCGCGCATCAGGCCCAGGTTCTGCTCGGCCTGCCCGCCAACGGCCCGGCGACTGCGCAGGCGCCCGGACAGACCCTGAAATCTGGTCCCCTCGTGGTGCTGTCCGAGGGCAATGCCGCGCCGCGCCTGCTGGCCGGACCCAGCGCCAAGGGCACCGGTCCCGTCGGTCTCGACATCGTGCAGTATGACGATCAGGGCCGCATCCGCTTCACCGGCCATGCCGAACCAGGCCACAGCGTGCGGCTCTACGTGAACAACAAGCCCGTGGGCGACGCGACGGCCGATGCGAGCGGCCGCTGGTCCCTCATCCCCGCGCAAGATCTGCCGCCCGGCCTCTATTCCCTGCGCACCGACGAACTCGGCACTGACGGCAGCAAGGTGGTGGCGCGCGCCGAAGTGCCCTTCGCGCGGGCCGACCTGTCCCACGCGCTGAAGGACGGTCAGGCCGTGGTGCAGCCGGGCGATTGCCTGTGGACCATCGCGCACGACACCTATGGCCACGGCGTGAAATACACGGCGATCGTGGTGAAGAACCGGGACCAGATCCGCAACCCGGATCTGATTTATCCGGGCCAGGTCTTCCATATGCCGACCACCGACGAAGCGGCCCATGCGCCGCCGGTCTCGGTGATCCGCAAATCGCCGCGGGGCGAGACAAGCGGGGGGTAGCGCTGTAAAGAGGCCCCATGGCCCATCCCAGCGCTTTCAAATACGTATTCTCTCCCCCGCATCCGGCGGCGCGGCCCTTTCTGGCGATCGGCGCCGCGCTGGTGTTGCTCGGGCTCATCTTCGCGAGCTGGATCGCCTGGATCGGCGTCGCCTTCACGCTCTTCTGCCTCTATTTCTTCCGCGATCCGGAACGCTATCCGCCGACCCGCCCCGGCGCGATGCTGGCGCCGGCCGACGGCCATGTGGTGAGCGTGGCGCTGGTGCCGCCCCCGCCCGAACTCGGCCTCGGCACCATGCCCCGCTGGCGCGTCGCGACCTTCCTCTCCGTGCTCGACGTCCATGTAAACCGCATGCCGGCCGACGGCACGGTGACGCGCATCGCCTATCACCACGGCAAGTTCCTCAGCGCGAACATGGACAAGGCCTCCGACGAGAACGAGCGCAACGCGCTCGCCATTCGCCTGCCCGACGGGCGTGAGATCGCCGTGGTGCAGATCGCGGGTCTCATCGCCCGCCGCATTCTCTGCGACGTCAAGGAAGGGGATTACGTCCAGGCCGGCAGCCGCTTCGGCATCATCCGCTTCGGTAGCCGGACCGACCTCTATCTGCCGGTAGGCGTGCTGCCGCTGGTGGCCGAGGGGCAGACGATGATCGGCGGCGAGACGGTGATCGCCGAAATCGGCGAACTCGTGGAACCGGTCGAGGTTCCGGTGGGACCCGCCATGGAGGCCGCCGCACAGGCGGAAGCCGTGGCAAGCGAGACCGACGCCATCCTCACCGATCCGGAAGCGCCGGTGGAGGACATCTTGCCTTCCCCGCCTGCCGACAGGCCGGCGCCGGAGGTGCCATGAGCGGCGCCCCCGGCCTCGGCCCGGGCTCCGAACCGCGCATCTGGCCGGTACGCCGCAAGCGTCTGCGCCTACGGCGCCCGGCCCACCGCCCCCGCTTCAAGGGCCCCTCCTTCAACCGGGTGCTGCCCAACCTACTGACCATGCTCGGCCTCTGCGCCGGGCTTACCGGGATGCGCTTCGGCCTCGACGGGCATTTCGACGCGGCCGTGATCGCGATCGCGGTGGCTGCGGTGATCGATGGGCTGGACGGGCGGATCGCCCGGCTGCTCAAGGGCACCTCGCGCTTCGGCGCGGAGTTCGACAGCCTGGCCGATTTCCTCTGCTTCGGCGTGGCGCCCTCCTTCCTGCTCTACGTCTGGTCCCTGCACCATCTCGGTGGGGTCGGCTTCATTCCCTCGCTCATGTTCGCGGTGTGCATGGCGCTGCGTCTCGCGCGCTTCAACGCCTCGCTGGACGCCGCACCCGCGCCCAAGCACACCGCCGGCTTCTTCACCGGCGTGCCGGCGCCGGCCGGGGCTCTCCTCGCCCTTTTCCCGATCTTCGTCGGACTCGAAGGCAGCTCTACGGGCCTGCCCTGGCTGGTCGCCCTCGCCCAATCACCTCTGGTCGTGGCCCTGGTGCTGATCGGCACTGCCCTCCTGCTGATTTCGACCCTGCCAGTCTGGAGCTTCAAGAACTTCAAGGTGCCGGCCCCGGCCGTACTGCCGCTGCTGCTCGGCACCGGGGTCTATGCTGCCATCCTGCTGGCCGAGCCTTGGGCCGCATTGGCCGCGGCCGGTGTCATCTACATCGCCATGCTGCCCTTCAGCATCCGCAGCTTCCGCCGTCTGCGCGAAGAAGCCGAGGCCATGCGGGTGGAAGAGGAGGACGACGGCGAGGTCGCCTGACCCACCGCTCTAGCGGCTCTGCGCCGGCAGGTTGAAGGGCGTGATCACCTGAACTGGAGACAATGCCGCCCGCGGCACCTCGCGCAGCGCGCCATGCGCCTGCATGATGTGCCGGCAGGCGATGCGCATGTCCTGGTTCAGATCGTGATGCAGCACGGCGCTAATCCGTCGCTCGCGCAGCAACTGGGTGTTCTCGTCATCCAGATCATGCGCGACGAAGACCGTGCACTGTCGCTGCGCTTCCGCGAAGGCGGCGAGCACCGCCTTGTTGCCGCCGCCAATGGAATAGGCCCCGGCGATCATCCGGTCTCCCACCAACGCGCGCCGGGCGAGCGCCACCGTCTCGCGGTCCATGCCGTAGCCCTCGCTGACTTCGACGATCCCGATATCGGGGTGGAAGCGACGCAGGGCCTGGCGGAACCCCTGCTCCCGTTCCTCCTCGCCGCGAAACCGGTTGCTGCTGAGCGTCACGAGCACACGCGCCGGATGCGGTTTGAGCCAGGCGCCGATGAGGAAGGCCGCCGTCTCACCGGCTGCCCGGTTGTCGATGCCGACATAGGCATGGCGGCGGCTATGCGGCAGGTCGGTCACAATCGTGACGACGGGAATGCCGGCAGCAGCCAGCCGGTCGACCGCCGCCGCCACTTCCGGCACGTCCGGCGCCTTGAGGACGACGCCATGGCTGCCGCGGGCGCGGATGCCCTCCAGCGCCTGCACCAGGGCTTCGGCCGCGATCATCTCCCAGAGATGGAAGCGCGCCCGGAAGACGGCGGGCTGCAGCGTCGGCAATTCCGCTTCCAGCGCGCGGCGGACGGCCGTGGAGAAGCGTAGGGGCGTCTCCATCACAAGGTCGATCGTGAATTTCCGGCCGGTCAACGCGCGCTGGCGGCTCTGCGCTTCGAGATCGCGGATGGCTTCGGTGACGCGCGCCCGGGTCAGCGCCCGCACCCCGGGCCGCTCGTTCAGCACGCGGTCGACGGTTGCGAGGCTGAGGCCTGCCTGGGCCGCGATTTCCTTGACGAGAAAGGTGCGAGACATGCGGCCATGCTGCCCCAGAGCGGCCGTGGTGGCCAAGGGATTTCTGAGGTTTTTCTGAGGGGTCTGTGAGTGCCATGACACCGCAGGAAGACCTAATCTCAGCGGCGGAAACAGTCCCCACGGAGACCCGCCATGAAGAGCGACAACCTGGCCCAGCTGCGCGCCGACCGCGTCTATCTCTCGCCCGAGCGCGTCTGGCTCGATGACCTCACCGCCCTCACTGCGACGGAGACGCGCCTTGCGGACTATCCGCTGGCCACCGAGGTCGCACGGCAAGTGCTGATCTATGACTGCGACCGCATTCGCACCGAAGCGGCAACACCGCAAGGGCGGCGCGCGGTCCTCGCCGAATGGGCGGAAGCGCTGATGGACGGCCCCGGCATCATCGTGCTGCGCCGCGCCTTTCTCGACCATGCACCGCTCGACGATGCGACGGCAATCTTCCAGCAGATCATCGCGGAGCAGCACGCGACCAACACAGGGGGTGGCGACCATTTCGCCAAGCCCGGCGCCAATGACCGCATCTGGAATGCGTTGGAAAAGCTCTGCCTGCGCGCGCCCGACGTCTTCGCCACATACTACGGCAACGAGATTCTGGCGCTGATAGCCGAATCCTGGCTCGGCCCCGCCTACCAGTTCACCTCTCAGATCAACGTGGTCAATCCCGGGGGCGCGGCACAATCGCCCCATCGGGACTATCACCTCGGCTTCATGACGCCGGAGCATATGGCGCGGTATCCCGCCCATGTGCACCGCCTGTCGCCCGTGCTGACGCTGCAGGGCGCGGTCGCCCATTGCGACATGCCGCTGGAGAGCGGGCCGACGCTCTACCTGCCGTATTCGCAGAAATACGACGCCGGCTATCTCGCCATTACCACCCCCGCCTTCCGCGACCATTTCGAGGCGCATCACGTGCAGTTGCCGCTGGCGAAGGGGGATGCCGCCTTCTTCAACCCGGCCCTGTTCCATGCGGCGGGCCATAACCGCTCGGCCGAGATCCGGCGCATGGCCAATCTGCTGCAGGTGTCTTCGGCCTTCGGGCGCGCCATGGAGAGCATGGACCGCACGCGCATGAGCGCGACGCTCTATCCCGCGCTGTTGAGCCTGCGGGCCGCGGGCCGGATGTCGGACGCGCGTGCCTTGGACGCAATCGCCGCCTGTGCGGAAGGCTATCCCTTCCCGACCAATCTCGACCGTGACCCGCCGCTCGGCGGCCTCGCACCGCAAAGCCAGCAAGCCCTGATGCGGGAAGCCTTCCTCGCCGGCCAGCCGGCGGATGCCTTCATCGCAGCGCTCAAGGCCCAGGCCGAGAAGCGGCTGAGCTGAGACTCAGCCGAGGGGTTCGGCCAAGGGAGAGGGCGCCTGAACGGTGCCGTTTCCGGAGAGGAAGAGGCCGCGGCTGCGCATGAGATGGGTGCGCATTGCGGCGGCCGCCGCATCCTGATCATGCGCGGTGATGGCGTCGAGGATCATCCGATGCTCCTCGAGCGTGACCGTCTCATGCCCTTTCCAGAGCAGCAGGCTCGCATGGAACATGCTCAGCCAATGCAACATGGCGCGGCTCACCGCCTCCAGCACGCCATTGCCGGAGATGCTGGCGATGACGGTGTGGAACTCCATGTCGGCCGCGACGAAGCGGGCGGAGTCCTTGTCGAGGTAGGCGGCCTGCCGCGCGAGGGCGGCTTCCAGGCGCTGGATGTCCTCGGCCGTGGCGAGCCGCGCCGCTTCCCGCACCATGCCAATCTCGAAGAAGATGCGGGCATCCTGCAACTGGGACAGGCTTTGCGGCTGCGTCGCCAGAATATGCCGGGCAGCATGTTCGATCTGGCCGATGACATCGGCGACGGTAGGTTCCGAGACCCGCGCCCGCTCGCCATGGGTGATGACGATGAGGCCGAGCTTCTCCAGCCGCTGCATCGCCTCGCGGATAGCAGGTCGGCCGACGCCATAGGCCGCCATCAACTCCCGCTCGGAGGGGATATGGGCGCCGGGTGCATAGACGCGGGCCTCGATATCCTTGAGCAGACGGTCGAAGACTTCGTCGGACAGCTTGCGGCGGACGATCTTGCGCACGGGCAGCGGCTCCCGCCGGGACGCCGGGGAACCCTCGGTCGCCGCCTGACCCTCTCCTGTCACGCTTTTCGCCATGCCGCGCGCGCCCGCCTCATTCCCGTCTCGCTTTCGCATCCTTGCCTAGCGGCTGGGCGGATGCGCTGCAACCATGGCACGCAGCGGGCTCAGACGGTGGGCCGCACGATGCTGCCAGTCTCGGCCGAGGCATAGGCCGCCATCACCAAGGCATAGGTGCGAAGGTTGTCAGCGCCCGAGGTTTCGGGCGCCCGGCCAGCGCGCCAGGCATCGACCCAATGCCGCTGCAGGTTGAGCACGCTCTCCTGCAGGACGTGCCATGGCTTCTGCGTCCAGGCGGGTGTTACCGGCTCGACGTCCCACTCCGACACTGAGCCGTGCGAGGTGACGCGCAGCCGATACCCTTCCAGCAATTCGATGGTGCCGTGCTCGCCCTCGATGCGGAGCACCGTCTGCGGGAAGGGTTCCGGCAGACGCCGGCTGGCATAGGAACAGTCGACGATGCTGACGCCACCGCTCTTGTGACGGATCAGGGTGGTTGCGACGTCCTCGCCGGCGATCTGCGGATTGATATGCTGGGTCTGGCAATAGAGCGTCTCCGCCTCGCCCATGATGGAGCGGCAGACGTCGAAAATATGGATGCCGAGGTCGATGAGGATGAAACGCTTCTCGGTCGCGAGATAAGGCTGGCCGGAAAAGACGTCATAGCCGCTGCGGAAGGACGCCTGCAGAAAATGCGGCCGGCCGATGCGTCCTTCGGCCAGCACCTGGCGCGCCGCCAGGATGGGCGACTGGAAACGAAAATTCTCGTGCACCATGAGGCGCAGGCCCGCCCCGTCGCAGGTCTCCACGATCGCGCGGCAGTCTTCGAGACTGGGCGCCAAGGGCTTCTGTACGATGACATGCACCCCATGCGCAGCCGCGAGATCCACGAGCGCACGATGCGTCTGCATCGTCGTCGCGATATCGACGAAGTCGAGCCGCTCGGCCGCGAACATTTCGGCCGCATCGGTATAGGCACGACCGGCGCTGAAGCGTTGGCGCGCGGCCTCGGCCTTCTCCACATCCCGGTCGCAGACGGCCACGATCTCGACCTCCGGGATCGAAGACCAAGCGTGGAGATGGTTTTGCGCGAAGAAGCCGCAGCCGATCAGCGCCATGCGCCGCTTGGGTTCCGTCGTCATGACGTTCTCAGGCGTTGCAGATGTCGCGGACGGATTTCAGAACAGCCTCCTTGTTGAAGACCCGCTCGATCCAGCCCTCCCGGAAGATTTCCGGCTTGGCCTGGTTGATCGCATGGATCGCGCCGTCGGAGAACTTGCCCTCGGGGAAGACGCCGAAGGCGATGGAGAGGCCGATGTTGATATGGCCGAGCATGAAATCGGTCGCCGCTTCCCGGGGAACACCCCGCTTCACCACCGCGTCCACCGCTTCCTTCATCGCAAGGCACAGGGTGATGCCGACCGTCTCGGACAGCGCGGGCTCGAGGAAGGCGATATTCTCGACCGTGCAGCGATGGGCACGCATCACCGGCTTGTAGATGGTGCGGGCCACTTCCTCGCAGAGAGCGTAGTGCTCCTCCGGCCCCTGCATCAATGCGCAGACGATGTGCTGCTTGGCATGGACACCACCGAAAAAGTCGTTCTTCGCCTTTTCCTCGACCTCGTCGTTGAAGATCGGGGGATGGCAGGGATGGGTCACGAAATAGGTCACGTCTGCGCGCTCCGGCATCTCACCGGCATAGGGAGCCGCGGCATCGAGCACGATGAAGGCCGTTCCGGGACGCACCTTGTCGATGATCGTATGGGCGATCTTGCCGATCATCCGATCCGGCACCGCCATCAGCACGACATCCGCCTGGCCGAGGGCGGTATCCATGTCGACGCAGTCCACCCCGATCGCCGCCTTCAGCCGCTCGCGCCCGGCTTCCGACACCTCGACGTGATCGACCTGGAAGCGGGAGCCCTGCAGGTTGGTGGAGAGGCGAACCCCCATCTTTCCGCCGGCACCGAGGAGTGCAATCTTGGTCATGGCTTGATCCTTCAATCAGACAGGGAGAGTGCTATCCTGGCCGCCGGCCCGGATGCGTCCGAAGTAGTCCGGCTGCCCCATCTGGCCGCCCTTGAGGGCCAGTTCCAGTTCGTTTTGGGCAGGGTCGTCGGAATGCGCTTTGTTGAGGGCAGCGCCGGGCACGGTGGCGGCCAGAGCCGTCAGCGCGTAGACGCCCATGGCGAGCGCCGCATGGCTCGACGTATCGCCACCCGCGATAATGCCGCGACGCAGAGCAGCCTCGGCGAGCGTCGCCTTCAGGATGCGCCCGAGGCCCGCCCCAATACGGTCGTTCACTGTTTCTAGGTCAACACCGGCCGCCTCCGCCGCGGGACGCAGACCCTGCACGGCGGGGTCGTCCGGCCCGCGGGCGGTGTAGAGGATGGGGCTTTGCCCCTCCCCCAGCACGGCGAGTGCGGCAGCGATGCCGCGCGCCACCTCCCCATTCCAGGCGGCGTCGTCCACCGCGCGTGTCGCGTCCAGCGGAAGGGTGCGGAAGCCATGCGCCTCTGCCCAATCGAGCTGCTCTGCCGTCACCGGGGAACACGAGCCTGAAACCCCCACAACCTGATCGACCGGCGTGGTGACGGGCGGCTTCTCGACGGGCGCGAGAAGGCCGCAGGCCTGGAAATGGGCGATCAGGGCATATTCCAGCCCCTGGCTGCCGACCGCAAATTGCAGTGGTGCGCGATGCTGCCAGACGAGACGTCCGGTTTCGGCAAGAGTTTCATCATCAACGATGTCGAGAGATAGGATCTCGGCACCGGCGGCGCGCCCATCCGCAAGCACCTGATCCGTCCTGCCCTGCTTCATGGCGACGAAATCGACCACCGCGATGCGGCGCGCCGTCTGTTCTGCCAGATGCAGGCCGAGATCCGCCTCGTGCATCGGCGTCACCGGATGCCGGCTCATCGTCGGATGCCGGTCGAGCCGGAAGCCACGACCCGCGACGGTCGCGAAGAGATTGCCGAAGGCCTGATAGCGGTGGATGGCGGGCGCCGCGGTCACGAGCGGCACCCAGGCACAGCCGAAGATCTCCTGGCCAATGTCGATCGCCCTGCCAATCGAGCCCACATGCGGCGCGGAATCAAAGGTCGAGCAGATCTTGTAATGCAGGATGGGCGCCCCGGTCTCGCGCAAGGCGTGATAGAGTGCAGGCAGATGATCCTGCATCCAGGCAGGTGACTGGGAGCGCGCGATGCCGGCGATCCCGATGCCACGAATACCGGGGAAGCGGGCCAGCTGTGCGGCCGTCGGCGGGGCGAAGAACAGCACGGCCGGCAAGCCCGCGAAGGTCATCGCTTCCATCGTTGCCGCAGCACCCGTGAAATCGTCGCCATAGAAGGCGACGAGCGGACCTTCGGGCAGTGCTGTCGTGCTCACGACACCCCCGTCTTGCCGAAGGCCTCGATGGACTGAGCGAGTTCCCGATGCGCGCGGGCATAGATTTCAAGCGGAACACCTTGCACCGCGGCCTCCCAGGCCTGGGTGATCGCACGCACGCCGGCGCCCGGGCCGCCCGGATGGCCCATGATGCCGCCGCCGCCAAGATATAGGAGATCGACCGAACCGCCGTTGCGCGCATAAGTCTCGGGCGCTTGGCCACCCCATTGGCCGGAGCCGACGACGGGCAAAGGCCGGTCGGAGGGGTCGACCAGTGGTGTCATGCAGTCCTGGAAGGATTGCAGGAAGCTCTCATCCGGCTCCCAGTATTTGGCACCGATGCCGTTGATCTGAAACTGATCGACGCCGAGCAGACGCCACAGCTGCTGATAGACGCCGAAGGAGAGACCAAGATCGGGATGACGCGTCAGCATGTCCCACTGGCTGCGATGGGCATGCAGGATCAGGCGTGAACGCTTCCGCAGATACATCATGGCGCCATAGCCGAGCGCGTTGATGTTGATGACGGCCGCAGTGCCGCCGGCTTCCGCCACAATGTCGTGATGCCGCATCATGGTGTCGGGATCGGCCGAGGAGATGCCGAAGGCATAGAGCACTCGCTTGCCGGTCTTCTGCTCATGGTCTTTCAGCACCGGCATCACCGCCCGGACCCGCGCCTCCAACGGCGCATAGCCTGGGTTCATCATTTTCTCATCGTCCTTGATGAAGTCGACACCCGCCTCCACCAGCTCCTTGGTGACTGCGGCGGTATCCTCGGGTGAGAGCCCCAGCGCCGGCTTGATGATGCTGCCGATCAACGGGCGGCCATAGACGTTGGAGAGCCGGCGCGAGCCCTCGATGCCGAATTGCGGACCAGGATGCGCGCGGATGAAGTCCGGCGGCAGCGTCATGCCCACGATGCGCACGCCCGAGAGGCCGCGCACGGAGAAAACGCCGCCGAAGGCGATCGTCGTGAGCGCTGCGATGTCGGTGCCAATAACATCGAGCGGGAAATCGATGTCGACATCGGCGCGCTTGTAGGGGCGCGGATCGTCCGACGTGACGCGATCCTGCGGGAAGCTCGGCCGCTCATAAGAGTCGAGCACACGCAGCGCCACCACCCGCGCCGCACAGCGTGCCTTGAGGTCGGGTGTTTCACCCGGCACCGGCACGAAGGTGCCCGTGGTCTGGTCGCTCGCGATCTTCTCCGCCATGCGGTGGAGATCGCCCGGCGTTTCGATGCGGTAGGTGAGACGAATGAACGCCATCAGGCACTCTCCTGCGCGGGCTTGGGCGCCGCCTTCCTGACCCTTCGCCCCTTCACACCACCGGCGAGGGACAGCACCAGGATGACGACGACACCCTGCACGATATCCTGCATGCCGGAGGGCAATCCCGCCACCTGCATGGTGGCGACGATCAGCACCAGCAGCAGGCAGCCGAAGAGCGTGCCGAGGGCGGTGGAGGCGCCGCCCATGATGAGCGATCCTCCCAGGACGACGGCGCCCAGGGACTGTAGGAGATAGGGCGAGCCCATGCCGAGGAAGGCACCGCCGACATAGGCCTGCAGCAGCAGCCCATCGATCGCGGCGAGCATCGCGCTGATCACGAAGGTGGCGGCGACGATGCGCGTGACCCTGAGGCCGGCGAGATAGGCGGCGCGGCTGTTCTGGCCGACCGCCGACAGCGTGCGGCCGTAAACGAGCTTGCCCAGCACCAGGCTGGCCCCGAGGACGGCGATGACCGCAACGATCGCGACCACCGGCAGAGCGCCGAGCTTCGCGGTCGTCAGCCACTTCAGGGTCGGGCTCACGCCGTAGCTCACCAGTGCACGGTTGGCGAAGAGATTGGCGGTGGCGAGAATATAGCCGGTGGCGAGGGTCGCGATGATGGCCGGAATGCGGAAGGCCAGCACCAGCACGGCGTTGACGACCCCGACGGAGAGCCCGATAGCGATCGCAACCAGCACGCCCATCCAGAGGTTCCCGTCATTCCCTTTGATGAGAATGGCGCTGAGATAGGCGCTGAGCGTCAGCACGTTCGGTATGGACAGATCGATGTTGCCGCGCCCCGCGGTGATGACGAACATCTGGCCCAGGCCTGCGAGCGCCAGGAAGGAGGCCGAGATGGCCACGCCCGAGAGGCTTTGCAACGAAAAGCGGCTGGTAATGACCGAGAGCACGAGCCAGAGCAGCACCACGCCCAGCAGCGACCAGATCCAGCGGTTGCGCTGTATCCAGTCGAGGGTGCGTCCGTGACCCGGCTCCATCATGCTTCCTCCCGTCGCGCCAGAAGCGTGCGCAGCGCAAGCACGCCGAGCAGCAGCAGCCCCTGCACCGCGCCGTTGTAGTCGGTACTCACGTTGAGCGCGCCGAGCAGCGCACCGATGAGGGAGAGCAGCACCGCGCCCGCCACCACGCCCCAGGGTGCCAGTACACCGCCCAGCAGGGTGCAGCCGCCGATCACGACAGCCGCGACGCTCGAGAGGGTAAAGGGGCCGCCCACGTTGATGTCGCTCGCGGTATTGACGGCAGTCAACACGAGGCCGGCGACGGTCGCGAAGAGGGAGGCGAGCGCGTAGCGGATCATGCCGTAGCGGAGCGTCGACCAGCCGCTGCGCACGAGTGCCGGTGCGTTGTTGCCGAAACCGCGCAGAACCACGCCGAGCGGCGCTCGATCGACCGCGACGGCGAGCAACGCGAAGACCAGGATGATGATGAGCGAGGTCGGGATGCCGGGCACCGTCCAGGCGAAAAGCGCCGTCAGCCAATCCGGGCTGCTGCCCCCCGGTGATGGCTGCAGCGAATAGCCGGTTCCCATCCAGACGAAGGAGGCCCCGAGCGTCACCACGATTGCGGGGATGTGGCGCAGGCGGATCAGTGCACCGAGCAGGCTGTAGACGATGAAAGCGAGCAGGATGGCGCCGATGCCGAGCAGCGGCTGGTCCACGAGAAGCGTGGCACTCAGCACGTTGACGAGGCCGGCAAAGGCGCCGA
Organism: Acidisoma sp. 7E03; assembly: GCF_054665075.1. Lineage (NCBI taxonomy): Bacteria > Pseudomonadati > Pseudomonadota > Alphaproteobacteria > Acetobacterales > Acidocellaceae > Acidisoma > Acidisoma sp. 7E03. The sequence continues at coordinate 10,557 of NZ_BAAFHE010000006.1, read as the reverse complement.
TGCCGAGATCGATCTCGCTGCCGCCTACCACGAACATCTGGCCGAGCGCGACCAGCACGAGGGCGATGGATGAGCTGAGCAGCAGATCCAGGCCGAAGACGCTCGCGGTGCGGTGGTTCACGAGCATCATGACGGCGAGCATGACGATGAGGCTCGCGAAAGGAGCGGCGCGCACGAGAGTGCGACCCCAATCTCGCCGGCGTTCGGTTGACCGGTCCCGTTGCGTGCCCTGGCCCATCTGATCCGCGAAGGAGGCACCGATGATCGCATCCTCGGTGATTTCCTCGCGGCGCAATTCACGCAGGATGCGGCCCTGACTGAAGACGAGCACGCGGTCGCATTCAAGAAATTCGAGATCTTCGGTGGATAGCCAGACGACGAGGCGGCCATGCCCGGCCGCCTGGGCGAAGAGCCGATAGAAATCCGCCTTCGCGGCGACATCGACGCCGCGCGTCGGATCGTCGAGGAGGATGGTGGGGGAATCGCTGACGAGGGCGCGCCCGACCAGCGCCTTCTGCTGATTGCCACCCGAGAGATCGAGGATGTTGGAGGTGAAGCGTCCGCGGTCCAGTCGCAGCTGCTCGGCGGCATCGCGAATGGCGCTCTCGTCCTCCGCGCGGGCGAAGGGCGCGAGGGCGAAGCGCTGCCCTACCCGGCCGATATCGATATTGGCGAAGACGTTCCAGAAGGAGAAGACGCCCTCGCGCTGCCGGTCTCCGGAGACGAAGCTGACCTCGCCCATGCGCTCGATGCGGCTGCCATCGGTGGTGCGGCCCGAAAAGAGCGCGTGCAGAAATTCCTTCTGGCCCGCGCCTTCGAGACCGGCAAGGCCGACGATCTCACCGGCATGCAGCACCAGCGCCTCGCCCAGCGCCGCGACCGCGGGACCGGTGATGCGCAGGCGTGCCGGCCCGGCGGCTGCCACCTCACCATGGGCGCGGCGCAGGGCGGCATGGGCGCTGCCGCCCATGGCCTCGACCATCGCCTCGATCGTGATCTCCGCGCGCGTCCCCGTGCGTGCCACACGACCGTTGCGCAGCACCATCACCTGCGTTGCAACGTCCACGACCTCGTGCAGCTTGTGGCTGATGAAGATGGTGGCGAGCCCTTCCTCTGCTCGGCTGTGGATGAAGGCGCGCAGTTGCCGGCTGCGTTCGAGGTCAAGCGAGGAGGTCGGCTCGTCGAGGATCAGCACCCGCACCTCGGGCGCGGTTGCGGCGCGGGCGATTTCTACCATCTGCCGATGACCGATGGACAAATCTTCAATCCTGCGGTCGACGTCGATGCCATTGCCGGGGAAGACGAGATCGAGCGCGCGCCGCGCCCGGGCGCGGTAGCCGCGCCGCCATCCCGGCACCGGCCTCGCGAGATCCGGCGCCTCCAGGAAGAAATTCTCCGCAACCGTCAGATTGCCGCAGAGCGACAGCTCCTGATGGACGATGCGGATGCCGTGCGCCTGGGCGGCGGATGGGTCCCAGCCGTCGAAGCGCGCAGGCACCCCGTCCAATTCGAGCCGGCCGGAATCGGGCTGCATGACGCCGCAGAGCTGACGCATCAAGGTGCTCTTGCCGGCGCCATTGCCACCAACCAGCCCGACCACGTCTCCGGCGACGACGACGAGGGACACGCGGTCATTGGCGAGGGTCGACCCGAAGCCCTTGCTGACGTCGTAGAGGGCGACGATGGGTGCGCCGCCGCGCACCTCGGTCGTCGGTACGGTGGCAGCGGGTGCCACCGTCTCCGCGGGATTGGCTCTCATGCGTCCCTTCCGCTCCCGCCGCTGCGGATCAGTTCTTCTGGCTGAGCAGATGCGTCTTCACCCAATCCTGCGAATAGCTCGGGCTGACGATGATGTTCGGCGGCAGGTCGGCATATTGCGCGAGATTGGCGGCATCAACGGTCGCCACGGGCATGATGAGCGTCTTGGGCACATGGGCACCCTTGACGATGTCGAGCGTCAGCCAGAAGGCTGCACCGCCGATTCCCGGCGTCGTGTTCATCGAAATCGTCTGATAGCCATTGGCCTTGTTTTCGGCCGCCCACCAGCGGATGAAGTTGGAGCTGCCGCCGCCCTCGATCACGGGCATATGGCCGGTGTACTGACCGCCGGCCTGCACGAAAGCCTGGGCATCGCCATAGTCGTCACCCCCCTGGCCGAGCACGGCATCCACCTTCGGCAGGCTGGGCAGGACATTGGCAATGGCGGATTGCGCGACCGATGCGCTGCACTGGCCGAAGACGGTGGCAACGACCTTCACGTCGGGGTTCTGCTTCAGCACCGCGAGTTGGGCGTTGTACATCGCCACGTCCGGCGCCGAGCCTTTCACGCCGCGGACGAGGATGATGTTGCCCTTGTGATGGATCATATCCATCACCTTCTCGGCCTGCGTTGTCTTGTAGCCGGTGAAGTCGAAGTTCAGCTGCGTGTTGCAGGGGGCGGAGGCGATGGAATCGAAGGACACCACCTTGATGCCGGCGCGGCAGGCCTTCTGGATGACGCCGTTCTCGGCGGTTTCGGACGCCGCGTCGATGGCGATGGCATCCACGCCCTTGAGGATCAGTTCCGCAATCTGGCTGTTCTGCTGGCTGACGCTGCCATCGCCATTGAGGATGACGTAATCGGCGATCTGGCCATCCGCCTTGGCTTGCTTGGCGGCCGCTTCAAAGGCGTCGACCATCTGGTGGCGCCAGATATTGCCGTAGAAGGCGTTGGCCAGCGCGATGACCGGCTTGTCGGGGGAGGCCATGGCCGGTGCAGCCGCGGCCGCGAGGCCAGCCAGCAGCGCCACACCGGACGCGATCAAGGTCTTCAGCCTCATGAAGCAGATCCTCCTGGATGATGCCCGGTTTTCCGTCCGGGTCTGATCTTGTGCCCATCGCCCAAGGCGATCAGGTCAGCAGCTCATTATACCAGTTCGAGGAGAACGAAAAGCCCCTTGAAGCTCGCCTTTTTGTTCAGCCGAGGAACAGCCCGCCGATTCCGCCCAGCACGCCGAAGGCGCAGGTAATGGTGCAGACGATGGCGACGAGCCACAGGTAGCCACCCTTCAGGCGCTGAGCTTCGGGCAAGGTGACCATTGCCAGCCGCACGAGGAAGCCCAGCACGATCGGCAGCAGCAAGGCGTTCATCACCTGGACGCCCACGTTCAGGCTGACGAGATTGGGGGCGAGACCGACGCCAAGGGCCCCGCCGACAACGCAGAGGGCATAGACCCCGTAGAACCAGCGCGCCTTCAACGGGTGGTATTCGAGCGAGCGGCGATAGCCGGACACTTCACCGAGGCCCCAGGCGAGCGCGAGGGAGGCGACGATAGCGGCGATGAGCGCCGCGCCCAGAACGCCGAGGGCGAAGATGATCCGCCCCATCTCGGCACCGAGATAGGGCGTCATCGCCTGGCTCATGTCGCCGACCGTCGCGAGAGAGGCCGTCGGGGCGTGCGGGCGGATGGACGCGGCGGCCGCCACCAGCACCGCCGCCATCACCAGCTGGGTAATCACCGCGCCCACCGCCGTATCCAGCCGCGCCGCGCGGAAGTGGCCCGGCTTGAGCCGTTTATCGGCCACTGCCGACTGCTGATAGAAGACCATCCACGGCATGATCACGGCGCCGATATTGGCGGCGACCAAATACTCGTATTGAGGATCGAAGAGCGGCATGCGGAGCGATTCGCGCAGCATGAGCGCAGGGTCAGGCTTCGCCGCCCAGGCGACGAAGAAGAAGGCCAGCTCGAACAGCCCGATGATGAGGGCGAGGCGTTCCACGCGCTTGTAGGAACCGGTGACGACGATCGCGAGCAGGGCAGCGGCCGCGAGAGACAGCGAACACCAATGCGGGACGCCGAAGAGATCCCCGACCCCGGCGACGCCAGAAAATTCCGTGAGCAGGGCACCGATCGTGGCAATGCCGAGGCCGGCCGCGGACACCCAGGCCCAAGCAGGCCCGAAGGCCTCGCGGATCAGTTCGCCATGGCCTTTGCCCGTAAAGATGCCGAGCCGGACGGTCAGCTCCTGCACGATATAGAGCACGGGGATCAGGATGATCTGCGGCAGCAGCAGCTTGTAGCCCCACTGCACCCCGCTCTGCCCCGCCGTGATGATGGACCCGACATCGGTATCCGCCAGCATTACGACCAGCCCTGGCCCGAAAACCGCGAGCAGCGGAATGCGGCTGTGCCACCTGCCCTGAGGCTTGGCGTCAGGCTGGCTCGAAGGGATCGACATCGGCGGCCGCGCCTCTTATCGGCAGTTGCGAGTGAGACGCACCTTTAGAGAGCGGCGCGCAGGCTGTAAAATCCGCGCCGCGACCGCCCTAAGCCGCGGCAGGCTTGACGAAGATCTCTTCGCCGATCGAGAGGGTGATGGGCCCGTCCATCATGGACCGCGCGGCCCAGAGGAAGTGCGTCATCGGGCCGGATTCGACATGCGCATCGAGGGCAGCCTGATCGATGCAGCGGCTGATCAGGCTGAAGACGGTCGGCTCGTCGCGATCTTGCACGATGCGAAATTCGACCGTGCCCGCTTCCCCGTCCCGCACGCTTTCGGCGAGATCGAGCAAGGCTTCACGAATGGCGCGGTCATAGCCCGGCCGAGCGCGGAGGATGGCGGTGTGGGCGATCATGCCTGCACACAACCATAGCTTGACGTCGCGGCAAAGGCCGGGGGCTCAGCTCCGGCCCTCACGCAGACGCAGGAACTCGACGATCGGGGCGACCATGTATTTCTGGATGGCGGAACCCGTCTGGCCGAGCAGACGATGAAGGTGGGGGTTTCTCTTATGCATCATGCTTCTCCTCGCTGCGGTGGCGGGAACTCCCGCCCCTTTGCTGCGGCGCAACATAGCACAAGATGCGCCTTGATCAAGCGTTATTGCGATTTATGCTCGCTATAACGAACATATCTGATCCCGACGTCGATCAGGGAATCAGCCGATCCGCCCGCAGCTGAGCGAAGAGATCGAAGAAGGCGTCGTCCGTCGGCTGATAGCCGGTGAAGCCGAGCCGCCGGCTCTTCGACATGTCGGTGACGACTTCGAGCGGCCGGCCGAGATCGGCATCCGTGTGCCAGGGGGACGCCAGGCGCCCGAGGTCCGGCTCGGCAAGGCCCTCCCGCTCCGCAATGCGCCGCCAGAGGGGCGCGTCCTCCGCCATCTGCTGTTCCAGCGGGCGGACCTCACCGGTGAAGGCCGCCGGCTCGAGGGCGAACCAGCTGGCGATCCGGCCCCACATCCAGTTCCAGCGGAAAATGTCGCCATTGACGACGTTGAAGGCTTGGTTGGCGGCCGCCGGTGTTTCTGCCGCCCAGAGCAGATGCTGAGCGAGCAGTCGGGCGTCGGTCATATCCGTCAGCCCCGCCCATTGCGCCGGTGACCCTGGGAAATAGAAGGGCCGGCCGATTTCACGGCAGAGCGTGGCGTAGACCGCGAGCGTGGTGCCCATGTTCATGGCATTGCCCACGGCCTTGCCGATGACGGTGTGTGGCCGATGGACGCTCCAGGTGAAGCCATCTCGCGCGGCGGCCGCGAACACCTCGTCCTCCTGCGCATAGTAGAAATTCTCGATCTCGAGCCGGCCTTGTTCCTCGCGGAAGGGGGTCTGCGGCAGGCGGCCTTTGCCATAGCTTTCGAAGGGCCCGAGATAGTGCTTCAAGCCCGTGACCAGCGCGACGTGCCGAGGACCTTCGGCCGGGCGCAGCCCTGCGAGCAGGTTCCGCACCATGGCGCTGTTGACGCGAATGTTCTCGGCCTCGCTGTCCTGCCTCAGCCAAGTCGTGATGAAGACCGCCTGCGGCCGGATGTCACGCAAGGCGGCGGCGGTTGCTGCCGCGTCCTGCAGATCGGCGGCGAGGGGCAATACTCCGGGCTGCGCCTCCGGCCGCCGCGCGAGGCCGTGGACCGCCCAGCCTTGCCGGGCGAGAAGAGATGCCGTCGCGCTCCCGATGATTCCGCTTGCGCCCACCACCAAAGCCGTGCCTGCCATTGTCGCCTCCTTGTTGGTGGCATGTAGCTAAGGGCTTGCCATGGCAGCGTCCAGACGGCACCCAAAGGGGACATAGACACCATAAGGTACCCAGTGACCGAGCCAGACCCGATGGAAGAGGAGTGGCGGGAGGACTGCGCGCCCCGCCGCGTTCTCGCACTCTTCGCGACGAAATGGACCAGCATGGTCCTGCACACGCTGCACGCGCGCCACGGCGGCGCGGCGCGTACCGGGGTGCTGCAGCGCAGCCTGCCGGGGATTTCCAAGAAGATGATGACGCAGACTCTGCGCGAGATGGAAACGAGAGGTCTCGTCAGCCGCGATGTGCGGGGGACCATCCCGCCTGCCGTGGAGTATCGGCTGACCGCGCTCGGGCAGCGCTTCGTCGAGCCGGTGGAACTTCTCTATGGCTGGGGGCGCGAGAATGCCGATGCGCTCGACCAGCTCGGAGGCAGGCGGCGAACTCGCCCCTCTGGCGGGACGAAGGACGACGCATGAGGAAGCGGCGGCTTCACCCGCTGCGCGGCGTGAGGCTGTTCATGGCCTGCACTGTCTGCGCGAAGGAGTGAACATTGGCGCCGGAGCCGAGGCCGGTCGCGACCAGCGCTGCCGTCGCGGTCGCGAAGCGGGCGCAGGCCTCGAGCTCCCACCCTTTGACGAGACCCATAATGAAACCGGCCGAATAGGCATCCCCGCAGCCGGTCGTATCGCGCACCGCGACCTCGAACGCCGGCATGTGGAAGGCCCGGCCGTCACGCGCCGCGACCCAGGAGCCCTGGGCGCCGAGCGAAATCGCGCAGACCTCGGCGCCCTTGTCGATGAAGAAGCGGGCGCAGGCCGCCGGATCCTCGGTGCCGGCCATGACGCTCGCCTCATCAATGCTCGGCATGAAGACGTCGACATGCGGCATCAGGGGTTCGACCAGAGAGAGGGTTTCCGGCTGGGCCGCGATGAGGTCGAAGGTTGTGCGCCGGCCTGCCGCCTTGGCGGCCTTGAGGAAGGCCGCGGTCGGCGTGCCATCCATCTGCGCGAGCAGCCCGGTGCCGCCAAAATGGACGATGCGCGCATCAAGCGCCCGCGCCTGCATCTCCGGCGAGATCACGAAGTGGTCCGACGCGCCGCGCACGTGCAAGGCGGGGCGCGACCCGTCGGGACGGATGGCGAGGATGGTCGACGCCGTGAGGCAATTCTCGACCCGCTGCATGACGCTGGTGTCGATCTGGGCTTTGGCCAGGGCATCCAGCAGCCAGTCCGCCTTCTCGTCCGCGCCGACGGCGCCGACCGCGAGCGTCTTCAGCCCCATGCGCGCGCAGGGCACGGCCGTACCACCGGCAGTGCCGGCGACGGTGAGGCGGATCTCCTCGATGAAAGTGACCTGCCCGCCCGGCGGAATCTCCTGCACCGGGACGCCGAGAACGTCGAGGATATAGAGGCCGGAGACGCTCACATCATACTGGGGCATTGGCTTCGCTTTCGAGCAGGCGGAGACGGACGAGACCGAGCATCTTATGGCCGAGCCGATGCTTCAAGAGGCTGGCAGGGCCGATGGCGCAGCACGCGCGGCTCATGGTAGCCTGGGTCAACAATCAAATGAGGGGGCTTCCGTGGAAGCATTGAACCGTTTCGGCCTTGCGGGCCGTGTGGCCATGGTGACCGGGGGCGCCCGGGGGATCGGGCAGGCGGTGGCAGAACTCGCGGCCGCGACCGGGGCGGACATCGCGATCGTCGACATGCTGGAACCCCTGGCGCAGGAGACGGCTCAAGCGATCGCCGCCCGCACCGGACGGCGGGTGCAGGCTTTCCCCGGCGATCTGACCGAGCCCGAGACTGCGGCGCGGGTGACGGCGGAGGCCGTTGCCGCCTTCGGACGGATTGACGTGCTGTTCAACTGTATCGGCATCAATCCGAATACTGACGTGTTGGACATCCCGCCCGAGGAATGGCGCCGGGTGATCGACGTCAACGTCAATGGGCAGTTCTTCATCGCCCAGGCGGTGGCCCGTCACATGGCGGAGCGCGGCGGCGGCGCCATCGTCGCCATCGGCTCCAATTCCGGCTGCATCGTCGACCGGCCGCAGCCCCAAGCGCATTACAACACCTCCAAGGCGGCAGTTCATCAGATGATCAAATCGCTCGCCGTCGAACTCGCGCCAAAGAAGATTCGCGTGAACGCAGTGGCGCCGGGCTACGTCATGACGGAGTTGACGAAGCGCGGCATGTCCAATCCCGAATGGCTGCCGATCTGGGTAGACTCGACACCGATTGGGCGCTTGGGCACGCCAGAGGAAGTGGCGAACGTCATGCTGTTCCTCGCTTCCGATGCGGCGAGCTATATGACGGGCTCGATCCTTCTGGTGGATGGCGGCTATTGCTGCTGGTGACGGTGCCCCTGGCATTGAGCCGAGCGACGGAGAGGTGGTGATGAAAGTGGGGATCGCACTCGTGATGCTGGGTTGCAGCGCAGCCGCCGCTCATGCCCAGCCGGTTCAGGGCTTCTACGTCTCCGGCGCAGCCGGCACCACGCTGCCTGGCTCGAGTGACATCAGCGTCGGGCGCGGCGTGGCCGGGTCCGACGCGCCCGACGGCGCGAATACCGCCGCCTCGGCCAATGCCCAGATCAACGAGGGTTTCGGCACTGCGCAAAGCGGCAGCGCCGGCTGGGGCCTGGGCAACGGCGTGCGGGTGGAAGTGCAGGGGCTGCACACGCAATCGGCCAATGGCAGCCCCTAGGGGTGGCGCGGTCTCGACCTCTTGCACGCAGAAGGCACCTGCCGATCGTCGATAGCTAAAGTGGCTTCCTACTGAAGCCCGGTAGCGCCCGAAGCTCATCACCCGGGTGCCGATGGTGCGATCTGGAAAGTAAAGACCCAGATCGTGGGATTATCAGCAATAGCCGGCGCTATCTCGAGATCCCGATCGGGGCCTTGGAGAAGCCGCCCGGGATGTGCCGTTCATGGCGGCACGGGGGGGAAAGAACTGCCGCATCTCTTCCACCAACGCAGCATGTTCAGCGAGGGTGGTGTTCGGACCGACACCCTGCGGATCGACCGTCACGTCATTCTCGATGGGACCAGACAGATCGATGACTTTCGTGATATTTCTCGGACAGAGCGGCGCGGGTGAGCGCTTCGGCATCTGCATCAGCGGCAAATCCGAGACGAAGCGCCGGTGATGCGTCAAGCGCGGGCAGCGACCCAAACAGTCGAGTGATGTTGGCGTCATCCCCCCAGGCGACATCGGGCGTCCGACCCGTTACACGCCCGATCGCGACAGCAATCTCATCGATCCGTGCGTGCAGCACCGGCAACTGGATGACGGCCGAGGTCGTCTCGGCCACCGTGGCCGCATGAATGAGCGCCGTGATCGCCGCCTCGCGCGACATCCACCAGCAGCGTGCGGAGGCCGGAACCGGGCAGGCGAAAGACGCACCGGCAGCGATCTTGTGAAAGATCTGGCTCATAAATGCCGACCCGTGTCCGGTCTCGGCGGGCGGGCGCGCGACGATGCCCGGCAGCCGGAGACTGACGGCCGCGAGATTACCCCGACGAGCGAGATCGGCGAGAAATATCTCCATCATCCACTTATGTGCGCCGTAACTGAGCGCCGGGCGGCAGGGCGTCTGCGGGCGGACCATGTCATCAGTCAGGTTACCATACACGGCGATCGACGAAGCGAAGATGAAGCGCGCACGGGTCCGTCGTTCTGCAACCAATCGCGCGAGCGCGAGCGGCGCCATGACATTAGCGGTGAAACCGGCCTCGGCTTCTCGCTCGGCGAGTGAACCCGGAAGGCTGGCCAGATGAAAAATGAGATCGAAGCCCGGCTCGATCAATCCGGCAACAAAGCGCGGGTCAGCGAGATCTCCGACAAGAGCTTCCACGCCGCCCGGTAAGGATCCAGTGAAGGCACGGTCGGTGGCGACGAGCCTGCTGAGGCTTGGCATCTCTTGCGCGAGCCGGTCGATGAGGCCGCGACCGAGGAATCCGGCGGCGCCGGTGACGAGCACTCGCATCAGGCTGTCGTCACGCGCCGGTCGATCACGCCCAAGGGGACAGACTGATCCGGCAGCCGCGCTTCGATATCGCGCGCAACGCCCCACGACTGACCATCCGCACTCCCAGCGTCACAGCCGGCGCGTCTCATGTCTCGCACCCTCCGTTTCAGTCTTGTCGGGCCGCGAGAGCTGCCGCGATCTCCGGCGCATAGACGCCTGCAATCAAGACGAAGAGCATGCGGCACGGTCTGCCGGATCGGTTTGCCCAAGCGTGATTGGTCCCACGCTGCACGACGACCGAGCCCGGCTTGAGATGGACCTCGCCGTCATCAAGGACTAGCGTCATCTCCCCGTCTATGACGATACCGTAATCGACGGACTCCGTCCGGTGCATCAGCGGATGTGGCGAGGTTTTCGTCACAGTCGAAGCATGGCGATCGCCGATCTCCGCAAAGGCTTCGCCCATGCGGCCGGCACCATGCGCAAGAAACTCTTTGAACCGCACCGGGTTTCCCGGAGGCCATTTGGTTTAAGTTACGCGGCTAAGGACATGGCCTCAAGGCTGGCATAGTAGCGTGCTTCGGCCTC